>NZ_RZQE01000901.1:0-1163 GCF_004022955.1 Mesorhizobium sp. M7A.F.Ca.US.002.01.1.1
GCCTGTCTCAGCGGCGGCGGAGCGGGTTGCGGCGGACGCGGCCTTGTCGGAGCGGCGGCCGGAACCGGCTGCAAGCCGCCATCTCCAGTCAATGCCGGCCGGCGCGGCGCCGAAAGCCGGATATCGCGCTCGACGACGACGTCGGTCGGACCGCCGATCAGAAGCAGATGTTCGATGTCGTCGCGGCGTATCAGCACCAATCTGCGATGGCTGTCGACGGCGGTGGCATCCATGACGGCCAGTCGCGTCTTGCGGTTCCGGCCGCCGGCGACGAAGGTTCCGAATGTCAGGTTGCGCACCAGCTTGACGATGACGAGAACGATGACCAGCAGGACGAGCGCTGCAAACGTCCACAACAATGCTGCGGCATAACCGGGACCTGCCACGCTATCGAGCCATTGCATTGGTTTCCCCTGATCGCCCCTTGGAAGTGATAAGACACTAGACCGTTGAAGCGGGCCACCGCAAGTTGCGTTTCACGCTGTTGAACAGCTTGAAAAACTCCGAAGGCCGGAAGACATCATTTTTATCCGACATTTGCCGCCCAGGCCTTTTCCGGACTAGGAGAATGTGATTCAACCCGGTACGGGGCGGGTGTCGGAACACCGGAATTCACGAGCAGGGGGCACATGGCCAAGGAAGCGCGCGGCGATTTCTATCCGGTACCGATCGTCGACCAGAATACGCGACCGGGCGCGGTTACCCGGCTTATCATTTTCATCGTCGTTCTGACGGGGGCCGCGATCGTCTTCGGTCTTTTCCGCGAGCGCCTCGGCGATCCTTTCCTGCTCGGCATGCTCGGCGTGCTGGCGATGATCGGCGTCGGCTTCCTGTTCGCGACGGCGATCGGCTTCGTGCAGGTCACGCCACGCTCGACAGGCGACGAACTGTCGAAATCCTTCGTCGATTCGATGTCGCAGGGGCTTCTCGTCACCGACACCAAGGGCCGCGTCGTCTACGCCAACCGCGCCTATGCGGATATGACCGGAGCATCGTCCGCTGCCGATCTGAAGACCGTCGAGGGATTGCTCTCGGATGTCCCCGAAGCCTCGGTGACGATCTATCGCCTGGCGTCCGGCCTTCGCGACGGCCAGCCGGGCGACGGCGAGTTTAGGCTCGCACAGTCCATTCGGCCCGGTGCCGAGCCGGGCGCCCGCTGGTAC
>NZ_RZQE01000902.1:0-1161 GCF_004022955.1 Mesorhizobium sp. M7A.F.Ca.US.002.01.1.1
GTCGACCGGCATCGTTGCCCAATCGATCGGCGGCGGCGGCGGCAATGGCGGCTTTTCCGGCGCTGCCAGCTTCGGCGCCAGTGTGGGTGTCGGCGGCAGTGGCGCAGGCGGCGGCGATGCCGATGCCGTCACGCTGCGCACGGCTGATGGCGCGATGCAATCGATCACCACGGACGGCGCGGATTCGGCCGGCCTGATCGTGCAGTCGGTCGGCGGCGGCGGCGGCAATGGCGGCTTTTCCGGCACACTGTCGGCGATTGCCGGCTTCGGCATGGGGGGAAGAGGCGGCGCGGCCGGCAAGGGCGTGGCGACGGAAGCCACCTATAATGGTTCGGTCGAGACTTTCCGCGAAAGGTCGGCCGGTATCATCGTGCAGTCGATCGGTGGCGGTGGCGGAAATGGCGGCGGCCAGTTCGGCCTGAGCGTCAACGCAAGCGTGGGCATCGGTGGTTCGGGCGCGGGGGGCGGCGAAGCCGGGACGGCAAAGTTCTTCTCGACGACAACACTTGACGTCACGACCCATCAGTCGGACTCGGCCGGCGTCATCGTGCAGTCGGTCGGCGGCGGCGGTGGCAATGGCGGCTTCTCGTTGAACGGCGCGGGTCTTGTGGCTGCTGTCAGCATCGGCGGCAAGGCCGGCACTGCCAGCGACGCCAAGGCAGTGACGGTCGGCATCAATTCAGGGCTGATTCACACGCTTGGCGACCGCTCCACGGGTATCATCGCCCAGTCGATCGGCGGTGGCGGCGGCAATGGCGGCGGCACGGCTTCCGCCGGCCTCGGCGCCAACGTCACAATCGGTGGCAAGGGAGGTGGCGGCGGCACGGGCTGGACCGTCGATGTCACCAATGGCGCGGCGGTACACACCGAAGGTGTCCAGTCTCATGGCATCCTGGCGCAGTCGATCGGCGGCGGTGGCGGCTCAGGCGGATTTGCCGTCTCGGTTGGCGGGCCGTCCTTCTCGCTTGGCGGCGATGGCGCGTCGGGCGGCGGGAGCAAGAAGGTCTATGTCGAAAACACAGGCCTGATCAGCACGGACAAGGATATGTCGATCGGCATCTTCGCGCAGTCGGTCGGCGGCTCGGGCGGCGACGGCGGGTTTGCGATGGCGGCCGGCGCCTTTGCCGCGGTCGGCATCGGTGGCAAAGGCGGGGGCGGCGG
>NZ_RZQE01000903.1:0-1159 GCF_004022955.1 Mesorhizobium sp. M7A.F.Ca.US.002.01.1.1
GGACTTGGCCGGCACCACGGTGACCTTGGCGCCGAGGCCGGCGAGCAGGCGCAAGATGTTGCGTTTGACGCCGTAGTCGATGGCGACGACGTGCATTGTCGGTTCGATCTGTTCGCCAAAGCCTTCGTTCCACACCCAGGGCGTCTCGCGCCAGACCGAGGACTGGCCCGACGTGACCTCCTTGGCGAGATCCAGCCCGATCAGGCCCGACCATGCGGCGGCGCGGCGCTTCAGATCGTCGATGTCGAACACGCCATCGGGCGCATGCGCGATGACGGCGTTGGGCATGCCCTTTTCACGGATCAGCGCGGTGAGCGCGCGGGTGTCGATGCCCGACAAAGCGACGATGCCGCGCTTCTTCAGCCACTGGTCGAGACCAGTGCCGGCACGGTAGTTGGACGGGTTGGTGACATCGGCCTTGAACACGGCGCCGACGGCGCCGGCGCGGGCGACCGGATTGAGATCCTCGATGTCCTCGTCATTGGTGCCGATGTTGCCGATATGCGGGAAGGTGAAGGTGACGATCTGGCCGGCATAGGACGGATCGGTGAGGATTTCCTGATAGCCGGTCAGCGCCGTGTTGAAGCAGACTTCGGCGACAGCGGAGCCGGCGGCGCCGAGACCGCGACCTTCGATGACGGTGCCGTCGGCCAGCACCAGAAGGGCGGTCGGCTTTTCCGTGGCCCAAGCGGGGGTCAAGGCGGGCGTCATCTCGGCCATGCGGCACTCCTGTCAGGCCGCGCGCTGCAACCGGCCCGGCGGGCCATCTGCGCGGCAAACGGCGCGAAGCGGCGATTTCGCGGCTTCCACGCAGTCAAATTTCCGTTCATGCAAGGCCCAGTACATAGGGGAAGGGGGCAGGGCGGTCAATGATCATGCGAAATGCCGCCATATTTTATTTCGCCTAGCAAAATCAGTGGCTTGCCTCGGCACATCAGAGTTTGCCTTGGCTCGCCCGCGGCGCTATTGTCCGCGCCGATCGAAGGAGAATGCACCATGCGCGGCAAAATCGCCGAATCCCTGAAGAGCGCGATGAAGGCGCAGGACAAGCACCGGCTGCCGACATTGCGGCTGATCCAGGCCGCCATTCACGACCGCGACATTGCCAATCGCGGGTCAGGCAAGGAGCCGGCCAGCGACGAGGAGATCCTGCAGATCC
>NZ_RZQE01000904.1:0-1153 GCF_004022955.1 Mesorhizobium sp. M7A.F.Ca.US.002.01.1.1
GTGAAGGCGTTGATCGCCTTGGCCTGCTTGATGACGCCGCCGATGAAGAACAGGCAGCTTTCCGACAGACCGGCGTATTCATTGCCGGCGAAGGTCGGCTTGCCGTTCTTCCAGATCGACATGTGGACGTGCATGCCCGAGCCGTTGTCGCCGAAGATCGGCTTCGGCATGAAGGTTGCCGTCTTGCCGTAGGCGTTGGCGACCTGGTGGACGACATACTTGTAGATCAGCATCTTGTCGGCGTTGCGCACCAGCGCGTCGAACTTGATGCCGAGTTCGTGCTGAGCCGCCGCCACCTCATGGTGATGCTTTTCGACGCGCACGCCCATCTCGGCGAGCACGGTCAGCATTTCCGAGCGCATGTCCTGTGCGCTGTCGATCGGCGGCACCGGGAAGTAGCCGCCCTTGATGCGCGGACGGTGGCCGAGATTGCCGGTCTCATAGTCGGTGTCGTCGTTCGACGGCAGCTCCGTGGAGTCGAGCTTGAATCCGGTGTTGTAGGGATCGGCCTTGTACTTCACGTCGTCGAACACGAAGAACTCGGCTTCCGGGCCGACAAAGATGGTGTCGCCGATGCCTTCGGCCTTCATGTAGGCCTCGGCCTTCTTGGCCGTACCGCGCGGATCGCGGTTGTAGGATTCACCCGAAACCGGATCGAGGATGTCGCACAGGATGACCATGGTCGACTGCGCGAAAAACGGGTCCATGTGGACCGTTTCCGGATCGGGCATCAGCACCATGTCGGACTCGTTGATGGCCTTCCAGCCGGCAATCGACGAGCCGTCGAACATCACGCCATCGGCGAACATGTCTTCCTCGACCTCGATGACATCCATCGTCACGTGCTGCAGCTTGCCCTTCGGGTCCGTGAAGCGCAGGTCGACGAATTTCACGTCGTTGTCCTTGATCTGCTTCATGATGTCTTTGGCTGTCGTCATGTCATGTATCCCTGTGTGATGACTTTTTTTGATGATGACGTTTTTCGGGAGGATGGCGCGGTCGGTCAGACCGCGTCCATGCCCGTTTCGCCGGTGCGTATACGCACGACTTCCTCGATATTGGAAACGAAGATCTTGCCGTCGCCGATACGGCCGGTCTGGGCCGCCTTGCGGATGGCCTCGATCGCACCTTCGACCGCGTCGTCGCCAAGCAC
>NZ_RZQE01000905.1:0-1145 GCF_004022955.1 Mesorhizobium sp. M7A.F.Ca.US.002.01.1.1
CGCCTCGCTGGCGTCGGAACCGTCTACAAATGCGGCGGCGCTCAGGCAGTTGCCGCCGTCGCCTACGGCACGGAGACGGTGAAGCCCGCGCTCAAGATCGTCGGCCCCGGCAGCCCCTGGGTGGTGGCGGCCAAGAGCGTGCTGTCGTCGGTCATCAACACAGGCCTTCCGGCCGGGCCGTCCGAAGCAATCATCTTTGCCGATGACAGCGTCGACGGCGGGCTTGCTGCGCTCGACCTGTTGATCGAAGCCGAACACGGGCCGGATTCTTCGGCCTATCTGGTGACGCACAGCCGCAAGATCGCCGAAGCCGCATTGGCTGCAATCCCGGAGCACTGGTCGCGGATGACCGAGCAGCGTGTCGAGTTTTCACGCGCGGTGCTGACCGGCAAGCGCGGTGGCATCGTGCTGACCGCGTCGCTGGAAGACAGCTACCGCTTCATCAACGACTATGCGCCCGAACATCTCGAGATCCTGTCGAAGGAGCCGTTCGCGCATCTCGGGCGCATCACGGAGGCGGCTGAAATCCTGATGGGGCCGCACACGCCGGTGACGCTGGCCAATTTCGTGCTTGGACCCAATGCGGTGCTGCCGACCAGCCGTTGGGCGCGGACCTACGGGCCGCTTTCGGTGACGGATTTCGTCAAGCGCTCGTCGGTCGGCTATGTCACCTCGGTGGCCTATCCGGAACTCGCTCTGCACGCCCGCAGGCTCGCCCGCTACGAGGGCTTCAGCTCGCATGAGAACGCGGTCTCGGAGATCCGCGACCGCTATCTTGCCGGCTAAGCGGAACCGATCGCGATGAAGGCGGCACGACTTTACGGGCCCGGCGATCTGCGCGTCGAAGACATCGCGACGCCGGGCGCGCCGGATGCAGGCTGGGTGAAGCTGAGGGTCGATGCCGCCGGCATCTGCGGTTCGGACCTGCACAATTTCCGCACGGGACAGTGGATAAGCCGGTCGCCTTCGACGGCCGGCCATGAACTCACCGGCACGGTGACCGCCATCGGCGCGGGCGTCGACGCCTTCGCTATCGGTGACAGGGTTGTCGCCGATTCCCGCTTCTGGTGCGGAGACTGCGCGCAATGCCAAGCCGGCAGGCGTCATCTCTGCGCGTCACTGGGCTTCGTCGGAGAGGTCTGCGA
>NZ_RZQE01000906.1:0-1144 GCF_004022955.1 Mesorhizobium sp. M7A.F.Ca.US.002.01.1.1
CTGTTTCGGCGAAGGCAGGACGGGTGAATTCCAACCTGCCGGCGAGGCCGAATGCGGCAGCGGCAGTTGCGGACCCAAGCAACGTGCGACGTGTCATGTTAAACATGATGATCTCCTGTGTTAAGAGGTGGGGGTGGCGGAAAGCCAAGCGTGGCCCTCCGTCCTGATTGCCGAACCTATCGGTCCTGACCGGATGAAACTCAGTTGCCCCAGATGCCCTGGCCGTACTGCGCCGGCACGCTGGCATCGGCACCACCATGGATCTTCTTGACCTCTCGGATCGAGCTGGTGTGCGAGGTGTCGATTTTTGAAGCCGAATGGCTGGCGACCGGCTGGCGGGAAGTGTTCGAGCCGTAGTGGTCGCTGCCGGCGAAGGCCGTGCCACTGGCAACGAGGATGGCGGCAGCGGTAAGGACGATCTTTTTCATTGAAACAGTTCCTGATCTTGAGGATTGAGAGAAGTTGTTGTTTGGAGGTCGAGGCGCGTTCAGCGGCCCCAGAGTCCGTCGTTGTTGTGCCGGTTGATGATGTCCTGAACCGACCCCTGGCTCGGCCCGGTCGTCACCTTGGAGTCGACGCTGTCCTGACGCGGCGTGGAGGGAATGGAAGCAGTAGCGTTGGTGTCGATGCTGGTGGCCGGCTGGTTGGAGTTGTTGGCGCCATGGTCGCTGCCGGCAAAGGCAGCGCTTGAGGCAAGCAGCATGGCAGCCACGCTGAGAGCGAGCTTGGTCATTTTGGTAGATCCTTGTTTCGTTTCTTGGTTGCGTGCCGGGAAATTGGCCCCGCTAACAACAAGACTCGCCAAGACATCCCTTTATTCCCGGGTTGCGCGAAATTCTTTTGGAGGTCCCAAAATCAGGGACGGCGGCTGTCGGGAACTGGGCCAGCCGACGCTGCACGCGCACGTCCGAGGTCGGCACCATCTGGTGCCGTGGGTCTGTCTGACCGCGAAGTAGCCGAGCCAGCGGTGACGTCGCACTTGATATTGGCTGAAAAGGTCTGGGCGGTCGGCTATCAGCCGGTCACGGTGGCGGCGCGGAAGCGCGCTACGAAATCGTCCAGCTCCGGCCGCTCCATGTCGGAAATCGCCCAGTAGGAGAAGGCGCCGTCGCTCCACTGCACCAGCGAAAAACCGCCCTCAGAG
>NZ_RZQE01000907.1:0-1142 GCF_004022955.1 Mesorhizobium sp. M7A.F.Ca.US.002.01.1.1
ATGTAATAGGGACCCCATTCGTCGGTAAGCGAGGTCAGCTGCGCGTTCGGCGCGAACTTGATCATGTCGGAGGACTGGCCGAAGCCGTGCAGCTTGCGCTCCTCGGCCACCTGCAGGGCAGCGGTCGAATCGGTGTGCTGGACGATAATGTCGGCACCCTGGTCGAACAGCGCCTTGGCGGCGTCGGCTTCCTTGCCCGGATCGAACCAGGAATTCACCCAGACGATCTTGGCCTTGAAGTTCGGGTTGATCGACTGCGCGCCGAGCATGAAGGAGTTGATGCCCATCACCACTTCCGGGATCGGGAAGGAAACGATGTAGCCGGCAACGCCTGCCTTCGATTCCTTGGCGGCGATCTGGCCGAGCACATAACGGCCTTCATAGAAACGCGCATTGTAGATGCCGAGATTGTCAGATGTCTTGTAGCCGGTGGCGTGCTCGAACATCACCTTCGGGAATTTCTTGGCGACCTTCACTTCCGGGTCCATGAAGCCGAAGGAGGTGCCGAAAATGATCTTGCAGCCTTCGCGTGCCAGGCGCTCGAAAGCGCGGTCGGCGTCGGGGCCTTCCGAGACGTTTTCAAGATAGGCGGTTTCGACCTTGTCGCCGAGCGCCTTCTCCACTTCGAGACGGCCCTGGTCGTGCTGGTAGGAATAGCCAAAATCGCCGATCGGGCCGGTGTAGACCCAGCAGGCCTTCAGCTTGTCCGCGGCCTCGGCCGTCGCTGCCAGCGACATGGCGGCGGTCGTGGTCATCAGGGCAATAAGCAGTTTTTTCATCGTGTTACCTCTCTGAGTTAGCCTTGGAGCTTCCCGTTTGTTTTTGTTGTCAACGATCCGGAACGAATGGCTGCCCCAAGGAAGCCGGCGTGTTCATCATCGTCAGACGCTTGTTGCGCGAGATTAGAACGAGAACCACGACGGTTGCCAGATAGGGCAGCGAAGAAAGGAACTGTGAGGGCACTGGAATGCCAAAAGCCTGTGCATGAAGCTGGCCGATCCACACCGCGCCGAAGATGTAGGCGCCGGCCAGCACCCGCCATGGCCGCCAGGAGGCGAACACCACCAGCGCCAGCGCGATCCAGCCGCGGCCGGCGCTCATGTTCTCCACCCATTGCGGCGTGTAGACCAGCGAGAGATGGC
>NZ_RZQE01000908.1:0-1080 GCF_004022955.1 Mesorhizobium sp. M7A.F.Ca.US.002.01.1.1
TATCCCTGCCGGCGAGCCGGTGCGGCTGCTTTTGACCTCGACCGATGTGATCCATTCCTTCTGGATCCCAAGCTTGGCCGGCAAGCTCGACCTTATCCCGGGCCACATGAACGTCCTGGATATCAAGGCGGACAAGCCAGGCGTCTACCGTGGTCAATGCGCTGAATTCTGCGGTGCGCAGCACGCCAACATGGGCACCTTCATCATCGCCGAGCCGCGCCCGAAATTCGATGCCTGGCTGAACGACCAGTTGCAGCCGGCCGGCGCGCCGGCGAGCGGCGAAGCCAAGGTCGGTGCGGACCTGTTCCTCAAACGCCCCTGCGTGATGTGTCACAGGATCGGGGGGACGCCGGCCGGCGGAACGGTGGCTCCCGATCTCACCCACATAGCCAGCCGGCAGACGCTCGCTGCCGGGACCTTGACGATGAGCCGCGGCAATCTCGCCGCCTGGATAGCCGACCCGCAAGGCATCAAGCCCGGCTCCCACATGCCGGTGGTGGAGCTCAGCGGCGATGAGCTCAATGCCGTGGTCGCCTATCTCGAGGGTCTGAAATGAGCAGCGCGGATCTCACAAGCCAACGCGACCTGCCGCCGGAGCGCAAGGTATCTGCAAAAGGCGACATCGCGCCCGAGCATGACGGACCGCGCGACACCGGCATGGATGATGCCGGCCTGCATCGCTGGCTCGAGCGCACCTGGCGGACGCCATCCGGTATCGTCGGAGCCTTGTCGAGCGTCGATCACAAGGTGATCGCACGACGCTATTTGATCACCGCTTTCGTGTTCCTTGGTCTTGGCGGCCTCAACGCTGTCGTCATGCGCATCCAGCTTTCTGGACCGCAACGCGGGCTGATCGGGCCCGACCTCTACAATCAGCTGTTCACCATGCATGGCGTTACGATGATGTTTCTGTTCGCCGTGCCCATCGTGCAGGCGACCGGGATCTACCTGGTGCCGCTGATGGTCGGCACCCGCAACATCGCGTTTCCGCGCCTGAACGCGTTCAGCTATTGGGTCTACGTCTCGGGCGGCGCTTTCGCCTGGGTGTCCTTCGCCCTCAACATGGCCCCTGATGTGGGC
>NZ_RZQE01000909.1:0-1127 GCF_004022955.1 Mesorhizobium sp. M7A.F.Ca.US.002.01.1.1
GCCGAGGACCTTGCCGACCGGCTGGGCGCCGTCGAGCGCCGGTTCGGCAAGGCGGCCGTGCTGTTTTGCCAGACGCCGGCGGCGGCCGAAACGCTCGCTGAAAGCGGCAAGGTCGCCGACATTGTCCGCGTCGAGACGGATACGGCTTTCCTGAGCGGTGGCGATGCCGGCCTGATCGCACCGCTCGAAACCGTGCCGTTCGAGCCGGAAAGCCTCGATCTGGCGGTGTCGCTCTTGTCGCTGCAGGCCATGAACGACATCCCAGGCATGCTGATCCAGATCCGCCGCGCGCTGCGGCCGGATGGGCTTTTCCTCGGCGCCTTTGCCGGCGCCGGCACGCTTTTCGAATTGCGCGAAAGCCTGCTTGCGGCCGAGACCGAGCTTTACGGCGGCGCCAGCCCGCGTGTCGCCCCGTTCACCGACGTGCGCGATGCCGGTGCGCTGCTGCAGCGCGCCGGTCTCGCTCTGCCGGTCGCCGACGTCGAGACGGTGACGGTGCGCTATGCCAGCCTGTTCAACCTGATGGCGGATTTGCGGGCCATGGGCGAAACCAATGCGCTCACCGATCGCAGCCGGCGGCCGGGCTCGCGCAAGCTGTTTGCCCGCGCGGCGGAAATCTACGCCGAGCGGTTTTCCGACCCCGACGGCCGCGTCAGGGCAAGTTTCTCGATTGTCTGGATGTCCGGCTGGGCGCCCGACGCTTCGCAGCAAAAACCGCTGAAGCCAGGGTCGGCCAAGGTCTCGCTGAAAACAATCCTGGAGGCGCCCGACGGGCAATGATCCTGCCCCAGGGTGCGGAAAAGCCGGATCAGGGAGTGGGTGCGAAAGCGTTCGCAAGCTTGCTGTTGTTGTCGCTGAACAGCCAGATGATCCCGTCGCGGACCTCACCGATGCCGCCGACGATGGCAAGCGACAGCACGGCGATGATCACGCCATATTCGACGGCCGTGGCGCCGGTCTCGTCGTTCAGAAAACCCAGCAGCACTGCTTTCATGGCCTCAACCCCTCTGTCCGGGACCTTACAGCCGACCTGTTAAGAAAGGTTAACGGCAAAGGCTTAACAGGCGGTGAAACCGCCGCCTTTGCGAAATTTCTTAACCATGTCAGCAGTCGCCGCTGCTCCGGCC
>NZ_RZQE01000090.1:0-16663 GCF_004022955.1 Mesorhizobium sp. M7A.F.Ca.US.002.01.1.1
ATCCATAGGTGTTCCACCAGTGAGACGGTGCGTCTAAAATTTCGGTCTGTTTGAGTGTTTGTGAGCCACACATATTGGGCCTGTCAAGCAACCCAACAGGAGAAATTCCATGACCATCCTCGTTACCGGCGCCACAGGCAATGTTGGCCGCCAAGTCGTCGAGCACCTCGTCAAGCGCGGCGCCGACGTCCGTGCTCTCGTCCGCGATCCGTCGAAAGCCAGCTTCCCGGCGGGCGTATCGGTCGCGCAAGGCGACTTTCTCGATGTCGATTCACTGCGCAAAGCCATGTCCGGCGTTTCCACCCTGTTCCTCTTGAACGCCGTGGTGCCGGACGAATTCACCCAGGCTTTGGTCGCGCTGAATGTCGCCCGATCGGCGGGCATCGAGCGGATCGTCTATCTCTCGGTGATCCATGCCGACGTGTATGTGAACGTGCCGCATTTCGCCGGCAAGTTCGGCGTCGAGCGAATGATCGAGCAGATGGGCTTCCAGGCTACGATCCTGCGCCCGGCCTATTTCATCCAGAACGACCTGATGATCGAAGACGTCATCACCGGCTACGGCACCTACACAATGCCGATCGGCGCCAAAGGCCTCGCCATGGTCGATGTGCGTGATATCGCCGAGATCGCCGCTCTCGAGCTGCTGCGCCGCGAACGGTCCGCGGAGCCGCTTGCGCTCGAGCGGATCAACCTCGTCGGTCCGCAGACACTGACCGGGACGGATATCGCGGCCATCTGGTCCGACGTGCTCGCCCGGCCGATCAGCTACGGCGGCGACAACACCGAAGGTTTCGAGCAGAATCTCAAGCAGTTCCTGCCTGCCTGGATGGCCTACGACATGCGCTTGATGGGCGAACGGTTCCTGACCGACGGCATGCTGCCCGAGGCCGGCGACGTCGAGCGCCTGACCGCGCTTCTGGGCCGCCCTCCGCGTCCCTATCGCGACTTCGCCTCACAAATCGCCGGCTCTGCCTGACGGAACGGCTCCGGTCATCACCCGGTTCAGAAACAGCAGGGCGGCCTTTTGAGAAGGCCCCCTGTTCAGCCGGTACCGTCTTACTGCAGGGTGGCCGGACCAGGCCCGTCGCGTTGGGCGATCATCCGCCCGCCATCGTCGCCACCGAGACCATCCACGAACAGGCCAGCCACGCCGTCGAAATTGGTGAGCCCGTCGAATTCAATTGCGGCGCCAATCAGCTGGGCTGCCTGGAAGACAAGGTATTCGACGTCCTCGAGGGCGATGTTTTCGGCCAGGTTCCTGACCCTTACATGTTCCGCCACCGCCGTGATACTGACGATGCCGGTCTTCCTGAAGGCGATCTGGACCGCTGAACGGACGTCATCGCGCAGTCGCGCCGAGTAATCATACCGCATCGAAACCTCCCAAAGGGAACGGTTTTCTGTTCAGGTTGCACAATGCGGCAGAGGCTTCGTCTTGGCAAGTCACGAATTAAATAATATCTAAACAAATCAGCTAGTTAGCATAGTTATGCAAGTATGCGCCTTACGCCGAATACCATCAGGCTCATCATGCGCATGAGAAGCAGTTCACTCATCGCGAGGTCTTGACGCGCTAGGAGCGCTTTCCTAACTATTAGGTAAGCGAGTTGAATACTCATTCGAGGTATCGGGATCCTGAGCGAGGGAGCGCGATGACTGAACTGGAACGCCCGGAACGGTTGCAGATCATGCTGACGTCAGACGAGCTGGCTGCGCTGGAAAACTGGCGCTTCGACAAGCGTATGCCGAGCCGTTCGGCCGCGGTCAGGGAATTGCTGCGGCGCGGGCTTGCCTCGGACGGCTTCCTGACGGCGGAGCAAGGGGCGAAGTCGCAAGACTTCGGCATCCTGCCAACCGCCGGCGGCAACGGCATTTCCGAAAGCGGCAAGGAGTAGCGGGTCACCGCGCGTGAGCCGCTCCAGTCCTTTCAGGCTGCCGGTCGCCGCAACGCGGTGCCGGCCGGCCCAGCGGACCATAACTCTCGATTCAGAGGATGTTGGTCGTCACTTCGACGACGATCGCGGCACCTTCCAGGCTGCCATTGGTGACGTGCACGACACGCGATACCCGCAGATCCTGCGTGGTTCCATCGATCGACAGCGCAACGCTTTCGCCGATCCGCGGAACCGCCTGAAAAACCGCGTCCGTGGCCTCCGGCCGGTTGTCGATCGATATGCGGCAGTTGACGGTCATGAGATGTCTCCTGTGTCGGCCCGGTGGTCAACGCGGGGTCCGCGAAATGGTTTCAGGAGCCGGATGCAACTTGACGGCGCCCAGATCCGTAAAACACTAATTGCTCCATTGTTCATCGTAACGGAGCAACAGGGCCCGCTGGGGGCGTTGGGGCTGCCCCGGCGAGCTTGATCCGCCTTGCCAGGGGCGTGGCATCACCGGGGTATGGAGACGAGTTTCGGCGCCCGCAATTCCCCGGCCATCCTTGCCGCCTGGAAAATTGTCATCAAAACCAGGATGGGCTCACCCTCGGTCGGGTTGATGGTCAGCACGACGCGGCCAAGCTCGTCGCTCATGCCGCAAGACCAGTCCTTGACGGCTATCACCTTTCTCGCGGCCATATGCCGTTCTCCTGCACGGGAGGTTCTCTGCCGGCTACGCCGTCTGGAGTTGGTCGACAGAACCTTCGCCTGACATTGCAACCAGCCGAAATGCGGCAAATGCGGCCAATATCATGAAAACCGCCGTGACGTTCAGGGACATCGTCGACGCAAGGACGCCCCCGTCAAAGCAACTCAGTTCCATGCGCTGTACCCCTTCAAGCCACTGACGGCCTGGATGATGATCCTGCTTCGAGTGAAATACAAGCGCGCGCTAATGTGCTGAAGCTGGCTGGCCAGTCTGCGCGCGGCTTCGAACCAGCCAAGCGCTTGGTTGCTGGTTCCCGCTCAAGGGCTCGAACCTCGATTCACGCCTTCAAAGGGCGCTGTCCTACCATTAGACGAAGCGGGAAAATGCACGTTGCGCCCCACCCCTAGCCGGTTCGCGCGCCGGGATCAACGCACTGCGGCGGCAAAGCCGATTGGAAGCGCGGTGTCAGTCCGGAAAGTTGGTGACAGGTTCCTCGCAGCGGTAGACCGGGCAGCTGCCGTCACGGGTCGGGACATAGGCCGACATCGGCACCTCCGGCCAGTCGCATTCGTTGCCGAACTGCCTGACATAGCGGTCATAGGTGTTGGGGCCTGTGGTCAGCACCACGGCATGGCGGCTTTGGAGCAGTTGCCGGAGCTGGTCGCAACTCATCGTGCGGGTGTCGGGCCTGGCTTCGGCGAGGCCGGTCGCGGCCAGCAGGATCGCTGCCGTCAAGGCAATTCGGCGCATTGGCATGGCTGTTCCTCGAATGGACATATCGGCCGAAACTCGCATCCCGCCGGGTGGTTCCGCAACCGCCGGCTCGCCGTCTGTGGCAGCGCAACCAAATGGTCCGTCGTGCATTGCTGGGGATGGATGGCAGGAAGCCCTACAAAACTCCGCAATGGCGGCCCGGAAGCGGGGATCGCGAGGCCATGTGCTGTTCCTTCTGCGGCGGACGCGACCACAGCTACGAGGACTGTCCGCAAAGGAATCCCGACGCCGATGCAGTGCCCGTTGCGCCGCCCAACGACGCTGGCTCCGAAAAAGCAGGCCGATAAGACGGACAGGGCGAAGCGGTCACCGAGCTTACAGCAGCTCGACTGGATCGGCATCTACGGCCGCAGAGGCATTGCCGAGATGGAGGGCCGGGCATTATCGTGACATGCGTGTCCGCGACCGCAAATGCGGAATGTTGCGCACCGACTGCAACCAAAATGCCCGGTCAGGCATTTCTGGCACGAGGGAAATCCTCACGCATGCCCGGACGCTGGCGGGAGGCGGCAAGGTGGGGCCACGACGGGGCAATGACAGAATTGGCAAGCGTCGATAGCCTGCTCGAAATCACTGCCCACGCTCGGCTGGCGGCGATTGTCGATTCGTCCTTCGACGCCATCGTCAGCAAGGACCTGAACAGCATCATCACCAGTTGGAACGCGGCGGCGCAACGCATGTTCGGCTACACCGCCGAAGAGGCCGTCGGCCGCTCCGTGCTCATGCTCATCCCCGATCATCTCAAGGATGAAGAGACCGACATCATCAGCCGGGTTCGCAAGGGCGAACTCCTGGCCAGCTATGAGACTATCCGCCGGCGCAAGGATGGCGGCCTCATCGCCGTGTCGCTGACCATTTCGCCGATCAGGAATGCGTCCGGCGAGATCATCGGCGCATCGAAGATCGCCCGCGACATCACCGCCAGCAAGGAGAGCGAGCGTCGGATCAGGCTTTTGCTCCGCGAGGTGAACCATCGCGTCAAGAACCAGTTCGCGGTGATACTCTCGATGATCCGGGAGACCAGCAAACGCTCGACCGATCCGCGCGAGTTCGAGGAGATGATCCGTTCCCGCATCATGGCGCTGTCGCGGTCGCACGATCTGCTGGTGAACTCGGAATGGGCCGGCGCCAGCCTCTTCGACCTTGCCCAGGAGCAGCTCAAGCCGTTCGGCCACGAGGCGCGGGTATCGCTTTCCGGACCGCTTTTGACCCTGCAGCCGAATGCCGTGCAAAATCTCGGCATGGCGTTCCATGAACTCGGCACCAACTCTTCCAAATATGGCGCGCTGGCGAGCGAGGCCGGGCGGCTGGAGATCACCTGGCGGATCGTCGAAGGCGCTTCGGACAAGCTGGAAATCCATCTGCTCTGGGACGAGACGATGCCGGTGCGTGAGGGAGAGCGGCCCGGGGGGCGGCAAGACGAAAGCACGCGCAAGGGTTTCGGCACCGTCGTCCTGCAACGGGTCGCGCCGCAATCGCTGAACGGCTTGGCGGTGCTGGATCGCAGCCCGGGCCATCTCAGCTGGTCGCTGACGGCGCCGCTGGATTCGATCATCGTTCCGCAGCTCGGCGCTGACCTGCCTGAAACCGAAACGTCCTGACCCATCAAGGGGAGGGCGAAGGTAACTCCGATCGCGCGGAGATGCGGTGACCGGTCTCACTGAAGAAGCCGGCCAGCAGATCGGCCGTCCGCGCCGGGTCCTCCTCGGGGAAGAAGTGTCCACCCGGCATCGCCTGGCCGCGCACATCCTCAGCCCAGCCGCGCCACAGCGCCAGCGGCCCGCCTTCGCCGGCATACCAATCCGCCAACGCGCCCTGACCGCTCCATAGCGCCAGCAGCGGGCAGCGGATGCGCCGGCCGGCTGCCTTGTCGGCATGGTCATGCTCGCGGTCGAGCGTGGCTGCCGCCCGATATTCCTCGCAGATGGCATGGGCGTGGGCAGGCGTACGCAGGGCCTCGACATAGGCCCGACGCACTTCGGCTGGAAACGCCGATGGCTGTGAGCCCCAGCCGTTGAGCGCATTGTCGACGATCGCCTCGGCGGCGCCGGACAGGATCTTTTCGGGCAATGGCTCGGGCTGCGCCAGCAGCGACCATGGCCAATAGCCCAGCGCCAGCCTGGCGTCGGCGCGGTCCCAGGCATCCGCGGTCGGCACGATGTCGAGGACGGCGAGCCTGTCGATGCTGCCCGGATGGTCGAGCGCCATGCGGTAGGCGACACGCCCGCCGCGATCATGGCCGGCGACCATGAAGCTGCTGAAACCCAGCTTCTCCATCAGCCTCACCAAATCGTCCGCCATGGCGCGCTTGGCATAGGGTGCGTGGTCCGGAGTGGACGCCGGACAGGAGCTGCCGCCATAGCCGCGCAAATCGGCGCAGACGACGCTGAACCGGCTGGCCAGAGCGGGCGCGATGTCGCGCCACATCAGATGCGTCTGCGGAAAGCCGTGCAGCAACAGCAATGGCGGCCCGGTCCCGGCACGCAGGCAGAATATGCCGGCATCGCCGGTGTCGATTTCCGCGCCTTGAAAACCTTCGAACATGACCGCCTCCGGCACGCGCAACGGCCGGCGAACGGGTTTGGTTGCAATGCCGCCCGGCGACGCGGCCAACCTTTTTCGTCGACAGGCGTTGTCCCTGTGAAGGGAAGGTCGCCGCGGGCGACCGTGAAAGAAAGAAGGAGGCAGGGATGAGAACTCTCGCCATCATGCCATTCGGCCTTATGCTGGCGCTGGCAGTGCCGGCCGCAGCCCAGCAGCAGAACGACAGCCAGGCGCCGCAGGCCGACAAATGCAGGGCTCAGACCGGGCAAGGGGCAAAACAGCAGCCTGAAAAGCAAGCCGATGACGGCAATTTGACCGCGAAGCTCAACGACTGCGGCGGCGTGCTGAAACCGCCCCCGACGGGAGACCAGGGCATGGCGGCGCCGGCCCCCGACGAAGGCAAGACGCCGGTGATCAAGCCGGGTGAAGTTCCACCCCAGCCGCCGAAGCAATAAACGCCGGCTCACTGGTATTACCGCACAAGCTAATGGAACCTCGTTTTCTCGGGAGCGTTTTTCTCACGACTTGGAATTTGGAGAGATTATCGTGAGAGATATTGCAGCCACAGCCACGTTGCTTGCGTCGATCGCCATCGTGATTGCATTGATTCTTCTGGTGCCGAAGAGCTTTGGATTCGAAACCTCTCAGCCGATTGTCCAGGGCGAGCTTCCAACGAAATGACAAAGCAGGCGAGGCACGACGTCTGCTTCCTTTGACACCTACCGCACCAAGACGCCGGCGTGGCTGCAGAGCGCTGCGAACGCTTCCTGCGCCTCGGCGGCGCCTCTCTGGGTTTCCAATGCGGCTTCGACCTTCTCGCGCGCCGCCTGGTAGAACGGGCCGCGCTTGGCCTGCGGCCAATCGATCAGGATTTCGCTGGCATCCCTGAGCGTGGCGACGTCGCGGATCGTGTCCGACCCATGCGGCTTGATCCGCATCGGTGTGGGCAAAATGAGCTCAGACATGTCCTGTTTTCCAACTACTGCAGGAGTTTTGCTTCGCGCGCGGCGTCGATCACCGCCCGCATCGCTTTTTCCGGCGGCGTCCAGCCATCCAGCGCATCGCGGCAGCTGCGCAACGCCGCCCGGTAGCGCCGTCCCTGGCCAGCCGGCCAGTCGCCGAGGCATTCCAGGCCTTCCCAGGCGCTGCGGATGATGCGCTCGCGCTCAGGCGCGAATTTCAGCCTGATGGGGCGGGGAAACATCTTGTCGTTCAACGGTCGTCTCCATGATTGCCGCAAGTCGCCGGGCGACATGCGTGAGAGGCGTCCGGTAACGTCGGCGGCAGGGCAGGGTTCCCTTGCCCGGAGATCAAATCTCTGCGTCGATGTCCGACAGCGATCTCGGCGTCGGCGCTTCGGCGTTGTACGTGGCTGGGCGGTCATGCTCGAACTGTTCGGCGCCTGGCAAAGCGTGCAGCCAGGTCTCGCGCCTGGAGGTCCACAATTCATATTCGGGCACGAGATCGGTCGGCGCGATGTCGAGGCTGCCGATTGCCACCTCGGCCTCGTTGTCGTCGACCCAGGCGACGCGGCCGCCGCATGTCGGGCAAAAGCTGCGCGTGCCATAGGAGCTGACGAGGCCGGTGGTCTCGAAGGCCTCGCGCGGCCAGATGGCAAAGGCCGAATAGACCGAACCGCCGGCCTTGCGGCAATCCTTGCAATGGCACAGGCCGACGCGCAGCGGCGCGCCGTGAACCTCGAACTGCACGCCGCCGCACAGGCAGCTGCCGGTCCTGCGTATGGTGTCGGACATGACGACCTCCCTCAATGCGTGGCGCTGCGGGCCGGGTGGGACAGATGCTCGTCTGCCGTTTCGTTGGCCAGGATGAGAAACCGGGAAAAAGACATCCTGTTCACCGTACCACCAGGCCCGGTTGACACGGCCCGCAGCGTCTTCAACGCCGCCCAGGCGAAATGGTTTCGGCTAGCCGCGGGCCGCCATATGGGCGTCGAGCTTCTTGCGCGAGGGTCCGTAGCGCTTGATGATGGTCTGTGCCTCGCTTGGCGGAATGCCGTATTTGCGGGCAAAGGCGGCAACCTCGTAGGGCTCTTCGCCCGAGACCTGCTTGCGGTCCTGTTTCGTCTTCGACTTGTCGTCAGCCATCTCAGGCCTCGCTTTCTGTTGTCGGGGAAACGCGCAACCTTCGGCGCCCGCGATCAACACGACATAACACAGATCGGCGCCGCCGGTTCCACCAGGCGACACGGCCAGGCTGCAACCGGCCTGTATCAGGCCGATGGCCGCATCGGGTCGGCGTCGGCAGCGTGGTCGCCGTCACATTCGGAGCATGCCGCGCTGAGGCCGGGGCAGCCGCGCCGGTGGGTGCCGGCAGGGCAACAATGGCCGTTGGAACTCGTCCAGCGCGGACATTGGAAGACCTGGCCAGCGCCGCCGCAGCCGCTGCATTCCAGCGTCGCCGACCCCACGCCACGAGGTATCGCCCCAAACCTGACGCTTGTTCGCAAATTTCAGCCCACCCAAAATTGCTGCACCGGCACACCGCTGCATTAGCCCCGGCTAACAATATCACATTCGTGATTACCAACAAGTTTCAATCGCGCGATGCGCCGGAAAGCCGTTCGGGCCGGCGTGTCGTCAGGCCGGCTTCAGCCGCATCGCGGCGAGATACATGAGCGCCGAGGTGGCCTGCCCGCGGTCCCAGCCGGCAGCCTCGACCTTGCGGAGCAGGGCGTCGAGATGCGGAGCCAGCATATCCCTGCATTCCTGTTCGTAGGCGGTGCTCATCGCCGGATGCCGCGGTGCGCCAATGGTCAATGCCTTGGCCATGTCCGTTTCCCCCTTTGAGCGAGCAACGCTATACCGTCGGCCGGCAAACCGAAGATCGCTCCTTGCCGTCGGTGTGAGGCTTCGAAGCCTGCTTCGACCCGCGGCAAGCGCCCTGTCGAGAAAAATTGGCCTGGTGTGTCGGATCTGGCGTCCGTCGCGCGTCCTAGGAGCGAGCAACCTGCAAAGCTGGAGAACGAGCATGTCGTCGCAAATCACTCAATCGCCGTGGCAGACCGCGGCCCTTCTCATCGCCCGGCTGATTTTCGCCGGCGTCTTCCTGATGGCGGTGACGTTCAAATTCATGGGCATGGCGGCCACCGCCGGCTATATCGCCGCCGCCGGCTTTCCGTTTCCGCTGTTCCTGGCCTGGTGCGCGGCGATCCTGGAAGTCGCGCTGGTGCTGTGCTTCCTGACCGGCGCCTTCTTCACGCAGGCGGCCCTTGTCGCCGCCGCCTATGTGCTGTTCCTGGCCCTTGCCTTCCACGGACCCAGCCACTGGGCCGGCAACCAGGCCGAGTTCGGCTTCTTCATCGACCATTTTTCGTTCCTGGCCGGACTGCTGTTTGCGGCGGTACATGGACCGGGCAAGGTGCTTTCGCTCAATTTGGGATGGCCGGGCAGGGCTTGAGGCGAGGGCAGTGGGCCACCGCGGACGCATGCCGGCCCGCCGGCACCGTTCACAGCTGGTCGTTGTAGGGTTCCTTTATCTTGCCGACCATGCGGGCCAGCTTTGAGAAGGACGGCAGCTCCGCCTCCGGCTGGCACTGGTTGGCGAGTTCCAGCAGCCGGATCGGAAAGTTGACGGCGTCGCGGCTGGATGCGGACATGCCTTCGGATCGTTCCTCGTTGGTTTCGCCGGCCTCGGTCTTGCGCAGGGCCAGGTCGATTTCCTCCGCCGTCAGCACCCCCTTTTGAACCAGGAGACGATTGATCGAGGCGACGGCCATCAACAGGCCTTCGAGTTGCAGGTTGGCGACATTCATGGCGATTGCTCCCGTGGCTGGGGTTGAAACGCACGAGCGGCATTTCCGCTCCAGAAAGTCTGCGGGCGAACGCCTATTCCTGCGTCAGCCGTTCGCCATATTCGCGCCACAGCGCCTTGACCTCCAGGTTGCCGAGGCTGCCGATCGAAACATCCCCACAGCTGATGGCGACGGCGCCGACGTCGTATTGGGGGTAGGCGTTGGCGACGAAACGGATGGCTTCGCCCAGCGAATGCACGCGGATGACTGGATCGGCCTGACCCTGGCCGGTGCTGCACACGCCGGAAACCGTGGCTGGTGCATGTCGCATCCTGAACACGGATGCCATGGCTGGTCTGTCCATCGTCCTCTCCCACAAGGCCGTGCGACGGGAATCATTCCATGAGCTTCGACGAATGATTTCACACCTGCCGGCTTATGACCAGCCGCCGGCAAAAGCAGGGTTTTATGCGCTTTGCCAGCGTCGCTCAGCGCGGGAGTTTCGACCAGACTAGGAATTTTTTCTCAGAAAATGGTTGACGGGGTGAGTGCAGCTTCGCCTTCCAGACGCTGAACCCTGTGATCGGCACCGACGACATTGTGCTGTCGTTCTACCAGTCCGACGACACCGTCGGCGATATCCAGGCAGCCGCGCAAGGCATCATCGACCAGGCCCAGGCCGCGGCGGACGTAGCGACGGGCGCCATGACGACCGTGCTCGATCCGCAATTCGCGACAAAGGCGACTGCGGAGGCATACTCGCCGGCGGTTGCGCCCACATACATCCGCACCGCCTTCTACGACAGCTCTCAGGTGGCAGGCAGCGGCGCTGTGTACCGCAAGAATGGAACGAATGTCGGGGATTTGGTGATCACGCTGAGCGATGGCATGACGAAAACAGGCTATACGCTCGCCTCAACCCCGGTGACGGCATCAATGCTCGGGGCGCGTGGTGGCGGTGTGAATGCCACGGCTGCTATCAGTGCACTGCTCGCGGGCAGCTATCCGCATGTGCTGATTGACGGCTCCTACCAGACCGACGGCAACCATACGATCTCGACAGCGAAGAAGCGCGTCGAATGCCTGGGCGGCTCTGCCCTGATCCTGCGCGCGCCAGTCGGTGCCGTTACCGGCCACCATCCCGTCATCGATATCGCTGCCGATGACGTCCTGATAGACGGGGACCTCACGATTGATGGTGGATCACATGCCGGCTACCAGGCTTCTATCGGTATTCGCGTCGGCCTCTCCACTGGTGCACGCCGGAAGCGGCCGACAATCCGCGGCGTGAAAGTCCGTAATCTCGGCCTTGCCGGTGTGATGGCGCTCTGTGTCGACAGCCCGACGATTGAGGACATTGACGGCTATAACATCGTCACGCCAACCGGCGGCGAGTTTGGCGACACGGTTTACGTGGCCGGCGTCCGCAAGCCGATCCTGCGCAACATCCGGTCGGCGAAGTGCAAACGCGACGGTGTCGTGTTGACCTATACGGGGAATCTAAACACCACCGACGTGTTGGTCGACGGGGTTTTCGCCGATGCACATCTCGACAGCCCCTCCGCCGGTGTCTGGGTGGAGATGACCGGTGCGCGAGATCCGCGAGGGATCATAACTAACGTGGTGGCGAATGACTGTCTGATTGGCGTAGCTGCGACTGACGCCAACAGCGAGATCGTCATTTCGAATGTCAAGGCAATCGGCAACCGGCTCTCCGGTAGTTCTGCCGGTAACGTCTTCGGCGTTCAGATTCAGTCGGGCCGGCTCGATAACTGGTACATCGATCGCTACAACACAGCCCTGCAATTGGAACCAAACGGCGAATATCAGTTCGCCCTCAGCTCGCAAGTTGGATCGTTTGCGATTAGCGAAACGATCAGCGGCGGCACCTCTGGCTCGACCGGAACCCTGCGGTTCCAACATTTTGAAATCGTCATTACCGGTTCAACCCTCGACTATGAACTCGGTGAGACGGTGACAGGCGGTTCATCCGGCGCGACGGGCATCTTGGTCGACTTCTTTGCCAACGTGCTGAGGGTCTTGCCGATAAGCGGAACGTTTCAGGCCGCTGAAACAATCACTGGAGGCACCTCTGCGATTGCCAAAACGGCAAACAGCGCGACCCAGCGCATCTATGTGCGCGGTTCGGCCGGCATCTTTCGGGCTGGCGAGACTATCACGGGCGGAACGTCAGGTGCCACAGCCGTAATCGCCGCGCCCTACCAGACGCCACTTGCGATCGGCCCGGGCACGTTGATGAACTGCTCGACCGACGCCATTGTCGTTGCGAACGTAGTGACACCGGCGAGCCTTAGCCTTTCTGGCATCAGGGGAAACACCCAGTCGCATGGCGTCCGGTTCAATCTTTCGGTGGGCCAACGGCTGCGCAAAGCCAGTCTCAGGGACATCGCCCTGAAGAACCCGACCTCCATTGGCGTTGCCTTTCGGGTAACCACCGGCGGCGCGATAGACGAAATGCTGGTCGATGGCTTTGACATGACGGAATGGGTTGGCGATGGCACCGGCAGTTCCATCACGGCCGGCACCGTGACCAGGTTTATTGGCGGCAACAATCCCGGCCTGCAGGGGACGTCGAGTGTGCCGATCAATCTGAGCGTTAACACAACGCTGTCCGGGCTTCACAACCGGGCACTCTGCCACAACAACGGCGCCGGCGCGACGTGCACACATACGCTGCCGCCTGCCGTGCCTGGCCTTCGGATCGGCTTTGCCGGAGTACACGCAACCCATGTCATGAACATCGAGCCCAACGGGACGGACACGATCAAGGGCGGCGGTGCAGGCAAATATCTCATTCTCGATCCCGGCGAGCGTGTAACCCTGGAGGCCTATACGGTAGGACTGTGGGTTGTCAGTTCGGCTATCGGCTGGTCAGGGGATTTCGAAGCCTAGGATGAATTCGCAACTTTGCGTAAGGGTACTGCGTCATGCCTAAGTTGATCGTTGCGAGGATGACGAAAACTAGAGGATACGTCAGCTTCAATTTTGTGGCCAACAACACAATCGACAGGCCAATGCCCAAGAGCGGCAAGCTCAACAAATACATGGCAATCCCTATAACTGCCCATAAGCCGTATCGGAGCAGAAAGTCGAGGCCAACGCCGAGATAGCCAAATGTGAAGAACATCGGTATCTGATTTTCGCTTAGGCCAAACAACGTTATCCGCTGGTAGGAAAATGCCCACTCCATCATCTGATCGTGCTGCGTGCCTTCGATATAGAGTTGCGATCTTGTTTCAAGATTCAGCAATGCCCAATATATAGTGATTGAAAGCAGCGCTATGCCGCCGGCGGCGACAAGAATCCTCCATCTTCGAACGGCAAAAAATTGGTGGAGCCCAACAATTCCGCAGAACATTGCGACGAACATCATGCCGCCCAGCGACATCGTCGCGATCGCTGAAAGAATGCCTAAAATTGAGACCTTAGAGAGCTTGCGCGAGAGGGCATACTCGCCAGCAAGCAGGCTTGCGATCATAGTCGAATGGGTACCCGGTTCATTCGACAAGCCTGCAAAGCGCGGCACTCTGCCGACGGCAAGCTCAAGTCCTTTCTTACTCATGACCGTCTGATCACCAAGGCCAAGACTTGCAAGCGGGTCAAAATAAGTTCGGAACGCCACGAAATAGAAAATCTGGAACAGGACCATAAGCGCGTGCGCAGCGATCGCCCATCGCAAACCAACCAACAAAGGACGACTGTCTCTGGCAAAGCAAGCTGGAACGAGGATGAGAGCCAAGCTGCTGCCAATAGTGCCTAGGACTGCTTTAGTGCCGCCATCTTCGGTGAAAGTTCCGCACATCCCGACTAGTAGGAAAGCAACGATCCAAAAAGAATTCGCCTTGACCGGCGCATTTAATAGCGGGATCAGCATGAGAAGCCCGAGGTAGCAAAAGGCGGCTACCCCGAATTGAGGCAGATAGACACTTTGCAGACTCATTGCGATGACGGCAGAGGCGGCGTAAATTGTCTTCAGTTTTTCAGCAAAAGTCGACTGCGTCGCAATGGGAATACTTTGCGTTTTTGCGTAATAGTGCGACATGGTTCTAGCAGGACTTGTACGTAGGGATTGTCCCGCAAAGAATGCCGGAGTCTGTCAACGCCGTTGCCAAGTCAAGCGCCCCGTTAATCTTGCATTGCGCTACGACAAATCTACCCAAGGTTGCCACCGTCTTCCCATCGCATGGGGTGCCGCCGCCAACAGGCTTACATTTCACATAGGCATTTTCATAAGAAAGCCTAACGCTCTGGGCTACTTTTTCCGCAGACGTCGTACCTGATGGCCTAACTCCACAGAGAACGATGGAAGTGCCATTCACCTCGAACGAACTAGCGGTGAGCACGGTCAGTCGACCTTTGATGTCCTTTATTTCTGCCAGCTTCGGCACGGCTTTGGGAGCCTTGGGAGTAGCGAATGTTAGGACGCCGATAGTCATGACAGCTCCAAGTCCGACGGCAATGGCAATGAAAGCAATTGGTCTCACGGCTGTCTCACCTCGAATCGGCTATCACTGCGCCTTTTATAAACGCGATTGTTCCCCCAGTTCGGCCAAACTCTGTAAATCCACGCCTGGTTATGTTCCGCTCCAACTCCAGCGCTTCGGCAGGGCCGGTCAATTTGGGGTGGAACTCGATGATGAGTTTTTCAAATAACTCAAAATGGTTTGGCGGAATGCTCGTTTCGGCGCCTTCGATATCCATGATTAAGACGGTTGGCCTAAACGGCAGGTCTGAAACGATTGTCGGGATTGAGAGCATAGGTATTGTGAGTCGTTCGACTTCGTTGTCTCGAGGCAACGCGCTGGACGACCAGAAATTTCGGCTTATACCGAAGCTGATAGAACCGTCGGACGGACCTACAGCGACGGTCCTAAGAATGGGCAAGCTTATCCCATTGAGGCGAAAATTCTCGCGGATGGATGCCTCTAGGCGAGGGTTTGCTTCGACCATGCAGTAGTCATCGATGCCGATGTCGATCATGCAGTTCAACGCCATGAAGCCGATCGCGCTGCCGGCCTCCAGAACCTTGTCGTGGCGACTCAGGAAGCGCAAAGCAAGAGCCGCATCTTGATCCTCGTAACCTCTGGCCATCACGTACCGCATGCGGCGGGAAACGCCATCCAAAGACAGCGTGATGTTCCGGACTGTTACCGTTCTTCTGCCGGCGGTAAGAATTTCAAAGCCAACATCGCGCACGTTCCGAATAGCTTCCAAGATCATCTCGGTTCCTTACGAGCTGGAATCAGCAGCCGAAAGTAAACGCGCCGGCCCTGCCTCTGGCAAGGTGCGTGACTCATATCCACGGCTTGCCCGGTTCAAGGTTTTCTCCGACTGCGGACTTCCTGATCATCGCATCGCTCATCGACTGAAGCGCCCGCGCTTCCCGCCTCGCATTTCCTAGACCGTGAGGTTCCTCCAACGGTCTCCCCCGACCATAGTTCAATGAGGAAAGGAAACACCATGGACCGCAACTTCGCGCGGGCGCTTGCGCTTGTTCTCAAATCGGAAGGCGGGTGGTCGGACAATCCGTCTGATCCTGGCGGCGCCACCATGAAGGGCGTGACGCTTGCCAGCTTCCGCCGCTATGTGAAGGCGGGCGCGACAAAGGCGGATCTGCGCGCGATCAGCGACGCGCAGGTCGCCACCGTTTATCGCCGCTTCTACTGGGACGCTGTGCTCGGCGCCGAGTTGCCCGATGGCGTCGATCACGCGGTATTCGATTTCGCCGTCAACAGCGGGCCTGGCCGGGCGGCCAAATATCTGCAGGCGGCCGTCGGCGTTGCGCAGGACGGCCGGATCGGACCGGTCACCGTCGCGGCGGCCAAGGCAAAGCCGGCCGGTGTGACCATCGATGCACTTTGCGATGCGCGGCTGGCGTTCCTGAAGCGGTTGCCGACATGGGCAACATTCGGGCGCGGCTGGTCGGATCGGGTCAGGTCGGTGCGGGTTCAGGCCCTGCTGATGTCGGCGCAGCGCCCCGCCGCACCGGTGACCGCGGCGGCGCCGCCCAGGGTCGAAACATCGGCCAATGGGGCGCCGTCGGTTCGTCTCGAGCAGCCGACGCCCGGCGGCAAGACGGCTGCCGTGGCCGGCATCCTCGTTCTCATGGCCGGAGCGCTCGCGGCCGTCCGGCATCAGATCGCCGATTTTTTCGGGAGCCTGTTTCGATGACATGGTTCAACACCAATGCGCTGCACAATCTCCTCAACACGCTGATCGCCATCATCTGCGGCGGCGCGCTCGCCGGCTTTGACTGGACGCTGCTCGGCGTGAGCGACCGCACTGCCCTTCAGATCAGCGGCGCCATTGCCCTTGCCAAGATCATCATCAACGCGGTGCGTGACGGGCCGCGCGGCATGGTCGCGCCGGCCAAGGAGACATGAGATGGGAACACTCGCTTTCGCGCTGCTTGGCCAGGCCTGGCCGTATCTTCTGGCAATGGGCGCCGCGCTCGCCGGTGTCTGGACGGCCTACGCCAAGGGCAAGGCCAACCAGAAGGCCAGGCAGGATGCCGCCGACGCCGCGGCGCGCACCGAAGCCCAGGAGATCGACGATGCCGTCGCCGGCCGGGCGCCGGACGACAACAGAGGGAGGCTGGCCAGATGGTCAAAATCATAGCGCTCTCGCTCCTGCTGGCCGGCTGCACCACATCAGGTGGATCGTTCTGCGCGGCCGGGCATCCCATCCGGCCGACAAGGGCAGAGGCGGCGGCCCTTTCCGACGCGTCGGTGGCGGCGATCCTGGCTCACAACGAAAAGGGCCAGAAACTTTGCGGCTGGAGGCCATGATGAACGATCTTTTCGACCTGCTCGGCATCAAGGGACCGGTCGTGGCGGCGGGTCTCGCCGGCGGCGTTCTGCGCGCGCTGTCGCGGCATCGCTACAAGCTGCGCGAAATGGTGGCCTCGCCGATCTGCGGTGCGCTTGCGGCAGCTTATCTGACGCTGCCGGCGGTTTCCCACGCCAGGATCGCCGGCCTTCCGATGCC
>NZ_RZQE01000910.1:0-1127 GCF_004022955.1 Mesorhizobium sp. M7A.F.Ca.US.002.01.1.1
CCCTTGGCGCCCGGCATTCCGAGCGCCTCGGCGATGGAGGGCGTGATCTCCTGAAGACGCACGCCGATGAAGCCGCGCTCGATGCGGCCGGTGCTGATCAGTTGGTCGACGACAGTCCGAGCTGTGCGCGAGGGCACCGCGAACCCAATGCCTATGCTACCGCCTGACGGCGACACGATTGCCGTGTTGACTCCGATGACTTCGCCGCGCGCGTTGAACAAAGGACCTCCCGAGTTACCTCTGTTGATCGAGGCGTCAGTCTGCAGGAAATCGTCGTAAGGACCGGCCTGGATATCGCGAGAGCGGGCAGAAAGGACGCCGACAGTGACCGTGCCCCCGAGGCCGAAGGGACTGCCGATGGCGATGGTCCAGGCCCCTGGTTGCATCGCGTCCGAATCCCCCCAGGCCGTCGCCGTCATGTTGGGCCGAGGCTCGACTTTCAATACCGCGATGTCGGTTGCCGGATCGCGGCCCACCACCCGGGCGGGCGCCGTCTCCTTGTCGGAGAACACGACGTGAATCTCGGTTGCGTCTGCGACGACATGGTTATTGGTGACGATGTAGCCTTCGGGACTGATCACAAAGCCGGAGCCGAGTGCTTCCCGCACCTGGGGCTGGATACGCCCTCCTCCGTCGAAGGGATTGAGAAAGTCGTTGAGCGTCGTTTGATCCTGGATGATCTGCCTGGTCGTGATGGCGACAACCGCGGGCAGCTTCTGACGCACGATTGCGCTGAAGTCGTTCGGAATTTCCTGTGCGGTGGCCGGAGCAAGGCCGCCAGTCGAGAGCATCAGGGCTCCTGTGATCAAGCCAATGCACAAGTTCCTAGAGAGGTAAGACATGACTGGTTCTCCTGCCGGATTCGGGTCCTTGATTTTCGCCCGACGTCAGAACTGAGATTCTCGCCGATTGTTTCACCGGCTGGATAAAATGGTTCTAAGGCGTTGACCACGGGAAATGTGACCCGTGCCAAGCCATTGAAACTTGCTTGAGACGTCCCAAAATTTCGTCTGGCGGGAATCGCGAGAGCCGCCAAACTCAAACACGCAGGAGATTGTCTGAAGCGGAGGACCATCAATGGAAGCAGCCATTTCGACCCATTTTGCCTCGATTGAACCCGTGGCCCC
>NZ_RZQE01000911.1:0-1123 GCF_004022955.1 Mesorhizobium sp. M7A.F.Ca.US.002.01.1.1
GCCACAAGATTGCCGGTCAGGTCCACCTCGCTGGCCGAACCCGCCCGTGGCAACAGTTTTGCCCCTGTTTTCACTATCTTGCCAAGCTTGCCCAGTTTGCCGAGCAGTTTCGAGCCGCCTTTGGCTGCCGCCTTGTCATCTCCGGCGGGCGCGTCATCCGAACGGGTGAGCTCCGTCTCTTGCACCACTGCCGTCAGCAGGCGTTTCAGCGCGGAATCGGCGCTCGAAAGATCCTTGAGGTTCTCACTGGCGACGATGAGATCGGTCAATGGCGCGAGCCTCATGTCGCGCAGGAAGCTGTCCCATTGCGCGATATAGTCGTCATAGTAGAGCTTCAGAATATCCTCGGACAGCGCCGAGACCGAGGTTTCGGAGTTCTCTGAGCAGCCGCCAGCGAAAACGGCACGATCGAGCGCGGCCTGTGCGGCGACATCGTCGATGCGATCGAGAATGACGTCGTGGAAGCCGGCATAGGTGAAGGCGCCGGAAATGCCGACGCGAAGCGTCTTGGCGGAACGCCGCGCAAACACCTTGCCGCCGTTTGGGCCGGCGAAATTCGCCGGGACCCACTCCTTGAGCCCGGCCACTGCCGGATCGGCCAGCAACTGTTTGTAGGCGCGCGCCGGCAACGAAATGGTGCACACCGTTTTCAGCGCTTCGGCAACCAGGGCCTGGTCGGGCGCGACATAGCTCTCGTCGACCGTCATCCGGCGGATGGCGGCAAGCTGATGCTCTTCGGCATCGGCGGTCGGAAATGGTGCCGCGGCCGCGAATTCGGGCAAGCTGTTCGCCCACCAGTCTTGGGCGTAATCGGGATCCATCTGAGACAGGCCCGTCATCATGCGATAGGTTTTCAGCGCTCCGAGCATGAAATCCGGGTCGCGGATTTGCCGCCACATCGTCGCCTCGAGCAAGGCGATCATGCGTGGCTCAAGAACATTGCGCAGGGCATGATCGTACGTGTCGGTCTGCGCCCGCACCATTTCCGCGGAGGCCGATGGTCCCAGCAGATCCTGTGCGGCGCCAGGCGGTGCTGTCCGGGCGGTTGCGACCGCGTCCATCGCACCGAGCGCGCCGTCCATGGCGGGCTGCTCCACCGATGCCGGCGTTGCAGCGACGGAGG
>NZ_RZQE01000912.1:0-1121 GCF_004022955.1 Mesorhizobium sp. M7A.F.Ca.US.002.01.1.1
GATCCTGACGCTGCTGGAAAAGCTGGCGGCGGAGATGGGGCTGACCGTCGCTTTCATCAGCCACGATCTGTCTGTCATCCGGCGGCTGTGCCGGCAAGTGATCGTCATGCGCGAAGGCATGATCGTCGAGGCCAGCGCCACCGACGCCTTGTTCGACAAGCCGCAGCAGGCCTACACGCGCGATCTCATCGCGGCCATTCCTCTGCCCGAGATCGATGCGAGCTGGCTGGACATTCCTTCCGCCGCCAAGGCGCCGACATGAATGCATACGCACGCCGACGAGCGGGCCTCGGACGTGCGACCACAAAGACCCAAGTCCCGCCAAATGGAGAGGACTGACATGAAGACCACAATCGCAATTGCAACGCTCGCCGCCGCAATGCTCGGCAGCGCCGGCATGGCCTCGGCGGATTCGATCCCGGGCATGCGCGGCCACGACCACACCGGGATCACGGTTCCCGACATGAAGCAGGCGGTCGACTTCTTCACCGAAGTGGTCGGCTGCAAGAAGGCGATGTCGTTCGGCCCGTTCGCCGACGACAAGGGCACCTTCATGCAGGATCTCCTGGGCGTCGATCCGAAGGCGGTGATCGAAGAGGTCACCATGGTGCGTTGTGGCTACGGCTCGAACATCGAGCTGTTCAAATACACAGCACCGGACCAGAAGGACCTGACGCCGAAGAACAGCGACATTGGCGGCTTCCACATCGCCTTCTATGTCGACGACGTCGCCGCTGCCAAAGCCTATCTCGAAGGCAAGGGCGTCAAGACGCGGATGGGGCCGCTGCCGGTCAAGGAAGGACCCGCCGCCGGCCAGACCATCCTCTATTTCCAGGCGCCGTGGGGGCTGCAACTGGAAGCGATCAGCTATCCCGATGGCATGGCCTATGAGAAGGGCGCCGAGACGGTGCTGTGGAGCCCGAAGAACCCGGAAAAGTGATCGGCAGCGCGCTTGCGTGATGACACGCAGGCGCGCTTTCGCCATGTCAGGACGATCTTCTGATATAAAACTTTAAGCTTGAAATATCTTGTCGCCGGCGCGATACTGAACTCCAGCAAGCGAAGAGGAGATCGCACAGATGAAGGTTGCGGTTCTCGGCGGCGGACCAGCCGGCCTCTAC
>NZ_RZQE01000913.1:0-1121 GCF_004022955.1 Mesorhizobium sp. M7A.F.Ca.US.002.01.1.1
CAACCACGTCGGCCTTGGCGCGGCAGGCTTCGGCAATCGCCTGCGCCCTCTCCGGCCCGCCGGCAAAAACCTGGACCCAATTCTTTTCCAGCCAGGCGAAAAATTCCGGCCGGTCGATGAGCCCGTATTTGGCGAGCTCGGCATAGCCGGCGCGGAATTCCCGGATCGGCAGCGTGTCGAGCACCCCTGTGTCGGCCAACACCAGTTTCGGCTGATGGAAGACGCCGACAAGGTTCTTGCCGCGTGGGCTGTTGATGCCGGTCTTGCCGCCGACCGAGGAATCGACCTGCGCCAGCAGCGAGGTCGGAATCTGCACGAAATTCATGCCGCGCCGAACGATGCCGGCGGCAAAGCCGGCAAGGTCGCCGATAACGCCGCCGCCGAAGGCGATGACGATGTCGCCGCGCTCCAGTTTCGCAGCCAGCACACCGTCGACCACCTCTTCGAGATGGGCAAAACTCTTGGTCTTCTCGCCAGGCGGCAGGGTGATCACCGCGGTCTGGATGCCACCCGTTTCGAGGCTGGCCTTCAGCGCATCGAGATGCGCTGCCGCGACATTGGCGTCGGTGACGACCGCGGCGCGTGTGCCCGGCAGCCGGCGCGCAATCTCGGCACCCGCGCGGGCCAACAACCCCGAGCCGATCAGAATGTCGTAGGTCCGGTCGCCAAGGCCGACTTCGACGACAACGGGTGCCTCGATGCTCACTGTTCCACCTCGCCCGTCGCAGCCGCCTGATCAATGCCGAAATGCCGGCACAGCGCGTCCACCACCTCGGTAGCGATGACTTCCTTGCGGTCGTCGCGGGTCGGCACTGTGACGTCCGATGTCGCGTAGACCGGATAGCGCTCGCCCATCAGCCGCTCCAGCACGGCGCGCGGGTCGGCGCTTTTCAGGAGCGGCCGGTTCTGTTTCTTGGCGACGCGATCCATCAGAAGGTCGAGTTCGGCCTTCAGCCACACCGAGACGCCCTGCGCTGCAATCGCCTCGCGCGTCTGCGCATTCATGAAGGCGCCGCCGCCGGTCGACAGCACCTGCGGCCCGTTTTCCAGCACGCGCAGGATGACGCGCTGCTCCAGCGCCCTGAATTCGGTCTCGCCGTAGCGCTCGAACAGTTCCGGAA
>NZ_RZQE01000914.1:0-1120 GCF_004022955.1 Mesorhizobium sp. M7A.F.Ca.US.002.01.1.1
GCGGACGGCCCAGAGAGCTCGAAAATCTGCGGCTCGTGACTCGCCAGGAATGCCGTGGTCGGCCCTGCCGGGGGCCGGAATTGACGAGAGAATCGATCGAGCGGCGCGTTCCGGTTGTCGGGTCAGACAAGGGACTGCGTTTGACAATTCATCCGCTTGGAATTGAACCTTGCCCGGCATCGTCGACACTCATGCATGTCCGGTTCTCCAACAAGGAAGCTCCCAAGGCTTGCACGCGCGGCCGCAATCCTGTCCCTCTTTGCCTTTGTACCTTTGGCGCATGCCGGCGAGCAAAGCATTCCGGCCAGCGCCGAGGGCCAGATCGAGTTCAACATCGGCTGCATCTACACGCCCAAAGGCGGCACCGGCACCTATGAGCCGAGGGATGGCGGCCCGGAACTGAGCTGCTCGCGCGTCGAGCCGAGCTACCTTACGATTATCCTGGGTCCGAAGGGGCCAGCAACGCTGATCAAAAACCCAGGCGAGCAGGGCTGCTGCAGCGATGTCGACAAGCTTGGCTACGGCAACAGCTGGAGCGCCGGGCCGTTCTCGTGCCAGTCGTCAACCAAGGGACTGACCTGCACGGCCACGAACGGCCATGGATTTTCATCAGCAAGGCCAAAGCGACGGTGAAGTAACGTTTGCTGCCGTCGCGGTGAGGAGAGGGCGGTCGGCTCAGCCGGCCTTTTCCAGTTCGCCTCGCGCCTTGGCAGCCGCCACCTGGCGAATGGCATCGGCCAGCGTATCGGCATCCTGCGCGCCCATGACGGCGTATTTGTCCTCGAGCAGGAAGCACGGCACACCAGAAATGCCCATGCGCGACGCGGTGGCGATCTCGGTGCGCACCGCCTCGACATCGGCCTCGGTCGGCAAAAGCGAGGCGACCACGGACGCATCCATGCCAGCCTCGCGCGCGGCTTCGACCAGCACGGCATGGTCGCCGATGTCAGCGCCTTCCTCGAAATTCAGCTGGAACAGCCGCCGTACAAGCCTGTTCTGAATGGCTTCGCCGGCGGCCCCTGCCCAGCGGATCAGCCGGTGCGCATCCAGCGTATTCGGCGCCACCTTGATGGCGTCGAAGGCAAAGGAAATGTCTTCCGCTTCGCCCAGCGGCTCGATG
>NZ_RZQE01000915.1:0-1120 GCF_004022955.1 Mesorhizobium sp. M7A.F.Ca.US.002.01.1.1
CACCGGTCGAGCCGGTTGCTCCAGTAGAGCCTGTTGCTCCAGTCGATCCGGTCGAACCTGTTGCCCCAGTAGAGCCGGTCGAACCTGTCGATCCGGTCGAGCCAGTTGCTCCGGTATCACCGGTTGCACCTGTGGCGCCGGTCGAGCCGGTTGCTCCGGTCGAACCTGTAGAGCCTGTTGCACCGGTATCACCGGTTGCTCCTGTGGCGCCGGTCGAGCCGGTTGCTCCGGTCGATCCGGTCGCACCAGTAGAGCCTGTTGCTCCAGTCGAGCCAGTCGAGCCGGTTGCTCCAGTAGAGCCAGTCGAGCCGGTTGCTCCAGTAGAGCCGGTGGCACCGGTCGCGCCCGTGGCACCTGTCGAGCCCGCACCCGTGGCGCCGGTCGCGCCGGTCGCTCCGGCGGGTCCGGTCGCGCCTACTTGACCTGTGGTGGCGATAAAAGAAGCGGTATCAAAGAAATTGCCATTATCGCCATTATTAGCAAGCACGGGTGTAAAACTATAACCTCCTACAACCGGGGAAAGCGTGCCGTATAATTTGAAATTGCTGTCATAAACGAAATAAATATCAGTAGTGTTGGGGATCGTTATGGTCGCAGAAAAGTCATTTATTAAACCGCCCTGGTTTGCAGATGGTAGCTGAAAGCTACCAACGACTGTATCATCCGCACGATTAAGCGCCGGATTAGTCGGCGGAGCCACGTGAGTATCCACTACATAATACGTGTTAACAGCCGAAGAGCTGCCGCCGGCAGTTATGTCCCCACTGAGTGTGAGATCAGCCGCAAGCACCCCCGAGTAGCTGGCCACGCCAGCCGAAGTCATTGGAGGCAAGGGCGTGGACGAGCCTACGCGTGAGGATATCTCCCAGGAGCCGCCCAGGGCGGCCGCGCCAATCAGCGACCCGGACGCGAGAACGTCCGCGCCTACTGCCTCTTCCAGCGCCTCTATGAAGGCTTCGCCCGTATCCCCCGATGCCGTTTCGCAGCTCCACAGCCGCAGCTCGCCGTCCTTGGCAAGCGCACGGCCGATTGCGGCAAGATCCTCGGCCTCTTCCTGCAATGTAGTTGATGACCACTCCCCTGCTGTGAAGCCGACACGCCCAGACCCACCATGTGCGAT
>NZ_RZQE01000916.1:0-1111 GCF_004022955.1 Mesorhizobium sp. M7A.F.Ca.US.002.01.1.1
GTAGGATATTAAGGGCCGAGACGAGCCTTGATCATCACACGAAGAGGGAACTTCAAACCATGGACACGCAAAAACTCCTCGGCGAAGTCGCCGGCCAGCTTCTTTCAGGCGCCATCAAGGTGGTCGACCTGTCGGCGCCGCTCGGGCCGGACACGCCGTTGATCAAGCTGCCGCCGGAACTCGCCGTCGACACGCCGAAGGTCGAGATCCACAACATCTCCCGTTACGACAAGAACGGTCCGTGGTGGGCCTGGAACTGGCTGAAGCTCGGCGAACATTCGGGCACGCATTTCGACGCGCCGCAGCACTGGATCAGCGGCAAGGATTATCCGGACGGCGCCACCGACACCATTCCGGCGCAGAATTTCGTCGGCCCCGTCAATGTCATCGATTGTTCGAAGGAAGCCGCCGCCGACCCCGATTTCCTGCTCACCGTCGACCACATCAAGGCCTGGGAAGCCAAGCACGGCGCGATCAATGCCGGCGAATGGGTGGTGATGCGCACCGACTGGTACAAGCGCAACGGCTCGGAAGCCGAGTTCCTCAACGCCAACGAGACCGGCCCGCACACGCCCGGGCCGACGGCCGAAGCCATCCAGTTCCTGATCAGCAAGGACATCAAGGGCTGGGGCTCGGAGACGATCGGCACCGATGCCGGCAAGGCCGGTGGCATGGAGCCGCCATTCCCGGCGCACACGCTGATGCACAAGGCCAACCGCTACGGTCTCGCCAGCCTCTGCAACCTCGACCAGCTGCCGCCGAAGGGCGCCATCCTGATCGCGGCGCCGCTCAAGATCGAGCACGGCACCGGCAGCCCGATTCGCGCGCTGGCGCTGGTGTCGAAGCAATAAAGCGAGGTGGGTCTTCGGGAGAAGATCATGCGAGAAGGCGAAACCGGGTTGATGGCAGGTAGAGGGTGGCAGGCTTGTAGCGCTAGCGCCCTACGGCGCCCCCCTCTGTCCTGCCGGACATCTCCCCCTCAAGGGGGGAGATTGGCCTTCACAATGGTTTTCGCCAATCTGCGACGTTGCAGGATTGAGTGGGGCGCCGAAGCTGCCAATCTCCCCCCAAGAGGGGGAGATGGCCGGCAGGCCAGAGGGGGGCGCCGTAG
>NZ_RZQE01000917.1:0-1108 GCF_004022955.1 Mesorhizobium sp. M7A.F.Ca.US.002.01.1.1
GAAAAGGAGCATCGCTGGCTGCCGAGGCTCGCACCTCTGCTGCCGCTGCCGATCCCGGTGCCGCTGGCGATGGGAGTTCCGGCCGAAAGCTATCCCTGGCACTGGTCCGTCTACCGCTGGATCGAAGGCGAGACGGCAGAGCGCGAGCGGATTGCCAGCCTGCCGCAATTTGCGACCGACCTGGCCGCGTTCCTGGTCGCCCTTCAGCGTATCGATGCCACCGGTGGACCGGCGCCGGGACAGCACAATTTCTTTCGCGGCGGAGCACTCAGCGTCTACGATGGCGAGGCCCGGCAAGCGATTGCCGCCCTCGAAGGCAAGATCGACACGGCCGCAGCCAGTGCGGTGTGGGAGGCAGCACTTGCCGCACAATGGCACGGTGCGCCGGTCTGGTTCCACGGTGACGTCAGTTGGGGAAACCTGTTGGTCAGGCAAGGCCGATTGAGCGCGGTGATCGACTTCGGAACCTCCGGCGTCGGCGATCCCGCCTGCGATCTGGCGATTGCGTGGACGCTGTTTGAAGGCAAAAGCCGGGAGGCGTTTCGTGCCGGCCTTCCGGCCGACGGGGCGATGTGGGCGCGCGGTCGTGGCTGGACGCTTTGGAAGGCGCTGATCACGGTCGCTGGACAGATCGACGCCAACCCTGTTGAGGTTGAGAAATCCTGTCACGTGATCGATGAAGTCCTTGCCGACCGCGCGCGCGAGCGTGAAGCGCCGAACGATAAGCCGCTCTAGCCAACCAAAACCCAGTCCCGTCGCCAAACATCCGCCGTCGCATGGCGCGACCAGGGACATTCCGACCGACGCATGCTTCCCGGGAGTGCCAATCCGCCTGATCGAGGCGGACGACCACGTCGCCCGTGTCGCCAAGGTCGACTGAGAGGCGTCACGGAGGAATCGTTTTTGAACGGTTGGCTGCTGTCACAATCGGGGACGCCACAGCGCTCCAGGGTTTCGATCGTCTTGGAAGAAGCAGACAGGCTTGGAAGCGTCATCCCGCTTTTCGCCTCGGCATCAGAGTGAGATTGGCGAATGGGCGTCACCTGGCGATAGAGGGGTCGGCAAGATTCAGGTCGATGTCGGCGAAAACCAGGTAGATATTCCACAT
>NZ_RZQE01000918.1:0-1107 GCF_004022955.1 Mesorhizobium sp. M7A.F.Ca.US.002.01.1.1
ATCCGCTACCGGCTGCGCACGTCGTTCTCGCGCACGGGCAAGACCGCCACCTCTCGAATTGCGGCGCCACGGGGGATCGCGAATAGCGGGCCGGCAGCCGAGGGCGACGAGGTTCTACACGATCAGAACCTACTCGAAGGAATAAGTGAAACCTTCCTTGGAGGCGCCGACGGTGACTTTGGTCATCTTTTCGCCCTCGAGCGACCGGTTAAGCACGCCGCGGCTCAGTTCCGGCAGCAGCGTGTTGGTCAGGATGGCATCGATCATCCGCCCGCCGGATTCGATCTCGGTGCAGCGGGCCTTGACCAGATCCATGACACCGTCGCCGATCACCAGTTCCGCATCGTTGGTTGCCCGCAACCGGCGAGCGATCTTGGCGAACTGGTGGCCAGTGATCGCTTCGATCATCGAATCAGAGAGCGGATAGTAAGGAATGGTCACCACCCGGCCAAGGAAGGCAGCCGGGAAGACCTTCAGCAATGGGCTGCGCAAGGCGGTATCCAGATCGTCGAGCCCGGTCCGCAGCGTGCCATTCCTTGTGCGGTCCATGATAACTTCGGAGCCGACATTCGAGGTGAGCAGGATCAGGGTGTTCTTGAAATCGATCCGGCGGCCCTCGCTGTCGTCCATCATGCCCTTGTCGAAGACCTGGAAGAAGATTTCGTGGACGTCGGGATGCGCCTTCTCGACCTCGTCGAGCAGGATCACCGAATAGGGTTTTCTGCGCACCGCTTCGGTCAGGATGCCGCCCTTGCCGTAGCCGACATAGCCGGGCGGTGCGCCCTTCAGTGTCGAGACGGTGTGCGCCTCCTGGAACTCGGACATGTTGATGGAGATCAGGTTCTGCTCGCCACCGTAAAGCGTTTCGGCCAGCGCCAATGCCGTTTCGGTCTTGCCGACGCCCGAGGGGCCGCAAAGCAGGAAGACCCCGACCGGCTTTTCAGGCGCGCCAAGCCCGGCGCGGCTGGTCTGCACGCGTTTGGCGATCATCTCCATGGCGTGATCCTGGCCGACGACCCGTTCCGAAAGCGTGGCGGCGAGCTTGAGCGCCTTTTCGGTCTGGCTGGACAGCATCCGTCCGGTCGGGATCCCGGTCCAGTCCTGGAC
>NZ_RZQE01000919.1:0-1103 GCF_004022955.1 Mesorhizobium sp. M7A.F.Ca.US.002.01.1.1
CTATGATGCGGATTTCCCGCCGGTCGCCCGGGATTTCAAAAAGGCGATCGCGTCCGTTCAGGCCGTCCTGTTCGTTACCCCGGAGTACAACCGCTCGATCCCTGGCGGATTAAAGAACGCGATCGACTGGGCGAGCCGCCCCTATGGAAAGAATTCATTCGCGCGCAAACCGTCCGCCGTCATCGGAACATCGCCGGGCGCCATCGCAACCGCTGTCGCCCAACAAAGCCTGCGCAGCGTTCTGAGCTTCTGCAACTCACCCCAGATGAATGCGCCGGAAGCCTATATCCAGTTCACGCCGGGACTGATAACGGACGACGGCGAAGTGACGGTCGAATCCACCGAGGACTTCCTGCGCAACTACATGGCTGAGTTCCATATGTTCATAGCGAGGGTGCTTCAGGTGTTGCCGCCGGACGCATAGGTTTGGCGTCAAGCCGGGCGCGCGCTCGTCAGCTTCAGCGCGCCCAGCGCCACGAAGCACAGGACGGTGACCGGAAAGACTATCCAGTTCAGCATCTCCCAGCCCCAGGCGTTGTAGACCATGCCCGACATCAGTGAGGCGCAGGCGACGGAGCCGAACAGGACGAAGTCGTGGAAGCCTTGCACCTTGCCCTTTTCCGACGGCCGGTAGGTGGAGGCCACCATTGCGGTCGCGCCAATGAAGCCGAAGTTCCAACCAAGGCCTAGCAGGATCAGCGACGTCCAGAACTGCCACAGCGCCAGGCCCGACAGAGCGACAATGGCGCAGCCGATGAGCAGGATCAGGCCGGTGGTCACAATGCGTTCGGCGCCGAAGCGATGGATCAGCGAGCCGGTGAAGAAGCTTGGCGCAAACATCGCCATGACGTGCCAGGAGATGCCGAGCGTCGCGTCGGTCTCCGACAGTCCGCAGCCGACCATGGCCAGCGGTGCGCCCGTCATGACGAAGCTCATCAGCGCGTAGCTGCCGACCGCACAGAAAAGCGCGGCGACGAAACGCGGCTGCGTGACGATTTCAGCCAGTGGTCTGGCGTCGCTGTCGGCGATCTCCACCTTGCCGGATGCTTTCGCCGGCAGCCGCAGGAAGGACAGGATGATGGCGCAGACGGCGGCCAGCGGCA
>NZ_RZQE01000091.1:0-16651 GCF_004022955.1 Mesorhizobium sp. M7A.F.Ca.US.002.01.1.1
TTCTGGCTATGGCCGTTCGAAAACCAATCAGGTTCCGAGAAATCTGCGTTGCAAAAGGTCAGCTATTGCGGTGCGGTGGGCTTGTCCACCAGCCTCTCAACCAGTCGCCTGAGTTCCGAAGGTGTCGTGTGACCGCCGACGATCTCATGGTAACTGATGCCAGCACGTCGCAGCGCTTCCTTTTTGACCGCATCACGTGCTGCTGCTGTGCCTTGGTGATGCGCATGGCCTTGGTATTCGAGCGCATGTCGAGGCAGACAAGTCTCGTCCACAAGAAGAAGGTCCACTCGTTTCGAGTTGATGCAGCTGTAGGCGTCAGCGTTCGCGCTGCGCAAAATTTCGCCCAGTGACACTTGGGCCATCACCTGCCATCCCGGATTGCAGCTGATCACCATGCGATCAAGTTCCTTGAAGACGCGCACTTCACTCCTGTTGAGGAGCGGTTGAATAGTGAAGCTCGCACCCATGACGATCCGCAACTGGTCAGCAGGATCAGTCGGTTTCGGTGGCGCGGAAACAGGCTTCGGGGCAACCCATAGGCCGCTAAGAATGTCGCCCCCTCTGCGCTCTCTCGCCCAGCGCCTGCTATTGCTCTCCCTCCATGCCTGCCTCCGTTTCCTCGATAGGAGACGTTCCAAGGCCATACCAATGAAGACGCCAGCTAACAGAATGCAAATTAGCGAAAGAATTTGCTGCGTTTGCTCACTGAGCTGGAATGGCATGCCGGAAAGCTACCTCCGCGATGCAGATTATTATTCAGCGATGACTTATATCAGTGAAATGGTATGCGCATCGTCGACCTACTGGACGCATCGGACGACCGCCTTTCCACGCGCAGGGGATCGGGGCAATATAGGCCGTTGGTTTCCGCCTTCTGGAACACGGCGATGTTGGAAATCCCGGAAGATCGATGCGAGCGTCATCGCCTCTTCAAGGCGATCGACGATGCCTTCAAGGCCGGCGACTTCGACGGCCTCGGTCTAGCCTTGGGCGGCTCTTCCCGATGGTTCGACGAGCGCATGCCGTTTGAGTTCGGCCTTGGGCATCCGCTGGAATATGCGATCTATTGGAGCCCCGTCAGCTTCATCTCGATCTTGCTGGAGGCGGGCTCGGATCCGAATTATCAGGATCATGGCGGGTTTCCGTCCATCATTGCGGCGCTGTCCACCGATCGCGCCAATAGGCTGGACATCGTGCGGGTGCTGATCGAAGCTGGCGCCGACCCCAACATGCGGGGCGTCAACGACTGGACTCCGCTGCACTATTCGGTGGCCATCCGCAGTGTCGATGCGATCCGCCTGCTTTTGGCGGCGGGCGCCGACCCGGCGCTCGAAACCCGCATCGATGACTACAGGACCGCGATCAAGGAAGCCGAGATTGCCGGCTTTGAAGGCGGTGCTTCCTTGCTGCGCGATGCGATGGCTGGGCGCAACTGACGGACAGTGAGTTGAGGCGCTAAGAAACCAGCAAATGCCAGGCTAGCCTCAAACCTTCTTCAACCCCGCCTTGAAGCGCTTGCCGTTGGCGACATAATGCGCCGCCGAGCCGCGCAACCTTGCCACGGCCGCGTCGTCCAGCACCCTGATCGCCTTGGCGGGCGAGCCGACGATCAGCGAATTGTCCGGGAATTCCTTGCCCTCGGTAACCAGCGCACCGGCGCCGACCAGGCAATTCCTGCCGATTTTCGCGCCGTTCAGCACGATGGCGCCCATGCCGATCAGGCTGTTGTCGCCGATCGTGCAGCCATGCAGCAAGGCGCGGTGGCCGATCGTGCAGCCTTCGCCGATCGTCAGCGGAAAACCGGGATCGGTGTGCATGACCGTATGTTCCTGCACGTTGGTGTCGGCACCGATGACGATGGGCTCATTGTCGCCGCGGATGACGGCGCCGAACCAGAAGCCGGCATTGCGTCCGACCCTGACGTCGCCGATCAGCGTCGCATCGGGCGCGATCCAGTTCGAGTCCGCATCGGCGAAGCTGGGCTCTGTTCCATCGATCGCATAAAGCGGCATTTCTGGTCTCCGAATCGTCTCAGCCTGGCAGCTCGGACCCTAGGAGACGGACCGACCATGAGGCAATGGCAAGCACGACGACGCCCAGCGCCAAGGTCCACGCAATTGCCGTGCAGCCGCAGGACATCAGCGCCAACGTTGAAATGCGGCGCTGACGCCGGGCATCGATGGCGTCGTTGACCAGCATGAACGGTCCCGCACAGGCCGTGGCGAGCAGCGAGCGCAAGACATGTGACGGCGACACATAGGGTTCGGTGAAGGCGACCTTGCGGCCCGACACCAGTTCCATGGCCGATCCGGCCAGCCCGCAGGCCGTCAACCCGACGGCAAAAGCAAAGAGTGTGAGTTCCAGCGGTCCCATCTTAACTTTCCGTTTACCATGAAATTGCACAGTCGTTCCATGCAGGCTGCAAGAGCCATGCCGTGCGATGTGTGCCGCCCGGGGACACTGGAGGCGGACGGGCGGCCCGAGATCCGAGGACTGAGATGAAGCAGGCAGCGCTCGCCAACGAACTCACCGTGGTCGATTCCACGCTGATGAAGCGGGTGCTCTACGGGTTCGCGGCGCTCGCCCTGTTGTCGGTGGCGATCAGCCTTGCCGGCAAATGGTTCGGCCATTCGATCGCCATGGCCGGATACACCGACGACGCAACGGCCCACCAGGTGGTGATCGGCAACAATGTCATCACGGTCCCGGCCAATGCCATCCGTTTCGCCCAGGCCCGGCGCGACGGCATCGCCTCGCGGCTCGACCTCTATCTGCGCTATCCCCAGATGGACGGCTACAGCGAGGCCGCGCGGGATGATTTCAACCATACGGGAACAGCCAAAAGCATCGTCTTCCTGTCCTTCGAACAGCAGATGATGTCGCGTGACATGAGCGGCCGCTTCGCGCCGATCTACAGCGCGCTGATCACCCGACCCGGCACTGCCGGGCCTGGCGGCACGATGATTTATGGTTTCAACGAGAAATCAGGCTATCTGAACGAGGTGCTGGTTGTCGGCAATCGCCCCGGCAAGGAGCCGTTCGTGGCCCGTTGCCTGAGCGGGCCGAGTGCCGACCAATCGCTGGCGCCTTGCGAGCGCGACATCCAGGTCGGCGACGAACTCAGCCTCACCTATCGCTTCCCAAGGGAGTTTCTGGGCGATTGGCAGGCGCTCGACGCGGCAATCGCCACCGAAGCCGGGCGCGTTCTGAAGGCGGGACGTTAAGAACGCTTCAAGGGAACCGGCTGGCCGGCCGCATGAGCCGGCCGACCGCAAGATTTGCTGGCTCAGGCCAGATCGATGTCGAGAATCGCCATCGAAAAATTGTAGTCGCCGTCGTCCTCGTCCTTGAAGACGATGCCGAGGAATTCGTCGCCGACATAGACCTCGGCCGAATCGTCCTTGCGCGGCCGCGCCTTGACCTCAAGCTTGGGGTTTTGGAAGACGCGCTTGAAATAGGCGTCCAGCTTTCTGATTTCGTCCGGCTTCAACAGTCTTCTCCGATCATCGGGCTTGCTCGTTCGAACGCGCTTCTGGCACGTCGACAATGGCGATGTAAAGGCAAGCGGCCTGATTAAGGTCTGTTGATATTCACGTGAGGCCGGCCTGCAAATGGCGGTTTCCTGCGCTTCCCCGTTCTACCGCGTCGCGGTAGAACTGTGCTCACGTACCCAAACGTACGCTCCGCTCCGGTTCTCGGAACCCACCATTTTCGGCTCGGCCTGACCTGAATCTCAAAAGACCTTGGGCGAGAACAATCGCCCATGTCTGCCCACGGCCTCAGGCAGCGGACATATGACGGTCAGATGTCGAAACTGACGACCTGATCCATCGTCTGCGACGGCAAAAGCTGGTCCATCTGGCGCGACGGCTGATCGCAGCCGGTCTCGCCGACGACGCGGGCCGGCACGCCGGCAACCGTCTTGTTGTGAGGTACGGGCGACAGCACCACCGAGCCTGCCGCGATCTTCGAGCAATGGCCGATTTCGATGTTGCCGAGGATCTTGGCGCCGGCGCCGATCAGCACGCCGTAGCGGATCTTGGGGTGGCGGTCGCCGCCGGCCTTGCCGGTGCCGCCCAGCGTCACGCCATGCAGGATCGACACGTCATCCTCGATGACCGCGGTCTCGCCGACCACGAGGCCGGTTGCGTGGTCGATGAAGATGCCCTTGCCGATGCGGGCGGCCGGGTTGATGTCGGTCTGGAAGACCGAGGACGAGCGGCTCTGCAGATAGAGCGCGAAATCCTTGCGCCCCTGGTTCCACAGCCAATGCGCCAGCCGATGGGTCTGGATGGCGTGGAACCCCTTGAAATAGAGCACCGGCATGATGAAGCGGTCGCAGGCAGGATCGCGATCGTAATAGGCCTGGATGTCGACACGTACCGTCGTCGGCCACTCCTTGTCGTCGGCCAGCATGGACTTGAAGGTCTGGCGGATGAGATCGGAGCCGATGTCCTGGTGCGCCAGCCGCTCGGCCAGCCGATGAATGACTGCTTCTTCCAGGCTGTCCTGGTTGAGGATGGTCGAATAGAGAAATGCAGCGAGCAGCGGGTCGCGGTTGACAGCCTCCATGGCCTCGTCCCGGATCGAACGCCAGATCGGATCGACCGGCTTCAATGCGCTGTGTCGGGAAATGCTGATGCTGTTCATCGCCGTCTCGTCCTGCGTCCTGCCTGGCCTGCCTGTTGTGCTTGCCTGTTGCCTGGCCGCACATATAAGCCAGATCATAGCACGATTGAACTCAATTTTCCTTAGTGCTTTGTCAAATGGATTTGGTTCGCGGGAATTCAAGCAGCCATGGAAAACGAACCCTTGATCGACGACGCGCTGAAAAGCGAGCTCTCAGGGCTCTACCGGGCACAGGGCCGCCACTACCACAACCTTGCCCATATCGAGGCGATGCTGGCGCTGGCTGGCGACTATCGAAGGTTGCTGGCCGATCCCGAGGCGATCGAAGCGGCGATCTGGTTCCACGATGCCGTCTATGACAGCAAGGCCAAGGACAATGAGGCGCAAAGTGCCGCCCTTGCCGAAAAAAAGCTGGCGGGCCGCGCAGATCCTTCACGTATCAACCGCATCTCGGCAATGATCGTCGCCACCGCCACGCACCAGGTGCCGCCGTTCGACGACGCGACGGCCACACGGGACGCAAGTCTTTTCCTGGATATGGACCTGTCGATCCTGGGTGCCGCACCGGACGCCTTCGACGCCTATGAGCGCGCCGTGCGGCGCGAGTACCACTGGGTGGAGGAGCCGATGTGGCGAGCCGGACGCAGTGCGGTCTTGAAGAGTTTCCTCGCCCGCCCGCATATCTTCCACACGCAAGAGTTTCGCCAGCGCTTCGAACCGCAGGCCCGGGAAAACATCGCGCGATCGCTGGCGGCCCTTGCAAACGGCTAAGGACAATCAGGATAAGCGCCTATCACGATGCCAAGCAGCCTCGTCCCCGACTACGGCACTGCTTCTCGCTGCCCTGGCCCTCCGCTCAGAGCGGATTTTCGGCATAGAACTCCAGCACGCGCTGCTTGAAGGTCTTGTCCCCGACGGCCAGCATATGGTCCCGGCCCTCGATATGAAAAGCGCTGGCGTTCGGCATCAACGCTGCAAGCTCATCGGGCGAGCCGCCTATGTCGTCGGTGGTTCCGACGGCGACCAGCGTCGGCTGGGCGATGCGGGCAACATCCTGCTCGCTCAGCAATTCGCGCGATTTGGCGATGCAAGCCGCCAAGGCACGGCGATCGCTGCGGGTCTGGTCGGCGAAGGCGCGAAACGACCGGCCGCGCGGATGGCTGGTCGCGGCCGGATCTTCGGCAAGCAGCGCGTCGGCAATCGGATCCCAATCGCCGACACCGTCGATCATGCCGATGCCGAGGCCGCCGAAGACCAGCGTCGCCACCTTGTCCGGATCGGACAGCGCCATGAACGCCGCGATGCGCGCGCCCATCGAATAACCCATGACGTGGGCGCGCTCGATGCCGAGATGGTCGAGCAAGGCAGTGGCATCGGAGGCCATCTTGACCGGCGTATAGTCCGCCTCATCATAGCTCTTGGACGACGCGCCGTGGCCGCGATTGTCAAAGGCGATGGCGCGGTAACCGGCATCGTTCAGCGTCTTGAACCAGCCGGGCGACACCCAGTTGACATAGTGGCTCGAAGCGAAGCCGTGGATCATCAGCACCGGATCGCCCTCGCCCGATTCCGGCTGGCGGTCGAGGAAGGCAAGGTCGAAGCCGTCATGGGTGAAAGACTGCATCTGCGATCCCGCCTGTGTGCTCAACCGCCACCGCCATTGGGTGCATCGCCATTGTCGGCTGGTGGCATGCCGGGGCCGGACACCGTGCCCACCGCCGGATGGCGCAAAAGGTCGCCATACTCGATGCCGTTCCTGGCGGCAGTGCCTGCCTTGAGCTCAAGCACGAAACGCACCGGTACACCAGGCGAAATGACGGCGTCTGATTGCGGCTCGCCGTGCTTGACCGCCCGGATCTTGCCATCCTGGCCGACAAAAATCAGATCAAGCGGCATCGGGGTGTTGTGCATCCAGAAGCCAACCTGCTGCTGGACCTCGAAGACGAACAGCATGCCGTGGTTGTCCGCCATATCCTGGCGATACATCAAGCCAGCCTCGCGCTCCGCGGCGGTGTCGGCGACTTCGATGGAGAAAGAGCGATCACCGCCTTTCGTCACCACGACCAATGGCGCCGGATCGGCCGGAAGGATCATTGCCCGGCTGTCCGCCGAGGTCGGCTTTTCGGAATAGAAGTAACCACCGGCGGCGGCGATGAAGGCAATCGCGCACATCGCGCCCGCGGTCAGCCAGTTCCTGTAAGCCATTCGAGATCCTCGGCCGGAAACGCCTTAGTGCGAGACCGGCAAGGTCCCCATATCGGGGTGAATTTCGGCGGCCATAAGGCCTTTGTCGCCGCGCCCGAAACGAACCAGCACGACCTGTCCGGGCCGAAGCTCGGTGATACCGTAACGGCGCAAGGTCTCCATATGGACGAAGATATCCTCGGTACCCTCGCCGCGGGTGAGAAAACCAAACCCCTTGGTGCGGTTGAACCATTTCACCAAGGCGCGTTCGAGACCGCTCTCCGGCGTCACCGCGACATGGGTGCGCTGCTCCTGCATCTCGGCCGGGTGGACCGCGGTGGTGACATCCATGGAGAGCACACGGAAGGCCTGCAATCCGCGCTCGCCATGCTTGACGAGGCAGACCACACGCGCGCCTTCCAGGGCCGTCTGAAAGCCGTCTCTTCGAAGACATGTCACATGGAGGAGGATGTCGCCCGAGATGCCGTCATCCGGGAGGATGAAACCATAACCCTTGGCCACATCGAACCACTTGATGGCGCCGGCTACTTCGAGCAGATCAGAAGCGTCGCCGCCTTCGTCACGCTGCAAGGCGTCGCCAAGGGTTCCGTCCCGCCCCATGAAAGAGGCCTTTTCCCCCATAAGAATGCCCCCTCTTTTCAAGAACACCGCAACTGATTCTTGCCAACAGATTAACACTGCGGCTTCCGGTGTGTGCAAGACCTGCCGTGCCTTTTTTCACGGTTCATTGGGGCAATACCGGATTTGTTCTTTGCCGGCATTGCGCACCGCCGCACGATTGCCCTTTGACAGGGCCGACCCTATGTTGCGCCGCAACGCAATTTATCGAGGAAATCACATGCGCTATCTGCACACCATGATCCGTGTCGCCGACGTCGATGCCTCGCTCGACTTCTACTGCAATAAGCTCGGCCTCAAGGAAGTGCGCCGCTACGAAAACGAGCAGGGCCGCTTCACGCTGATCTTCCTCGCCGCACCGGAAGACGAGGAGAGCGGCATCAATGAAAAGGCACCGCTGGTCGAACTGACCTACAATTGGGATCCCGAAGACTACAAGGGCGGGCGCAATTTCGGCCACCTCGCTTATGAGGTCGACGACATCTACGCCACCTGCCAGCATCTGATGGACAATGGCGTCACCATCAACCGGCCGCCGCGCGACGGCAACATGGCTTTCGTCAAGTCGCCGGACGGCATCTCGATCGAGCTTTTGCAGAAAGGCCCGGCCAAGGCCAAGGCCGAGCCTTGGGCTTCGATGGCGAACACCGGAAGCTGGTAGCCGATCACGCTGTCTTGAGCGGACAATGCCAGGCTGACGGCCCCGCTACCGTTTGGTTTTTCAGGGGCGGCGCCTATCTGTCTGGCTGAGGCGCCAGGCTTGGGCCGGCGCCCAGCCATGCAAAAGGCGCTTGCCCAGGAGAATTCATGCCGACCAGCCATGCCGACGTCGCCACCGAACATGCCAGCCGCTACCTGCAGCAGTTGTGCAAGCACTGGGCACACAAATTCCCGGTCGAGTTCGATCCCACCCATGGCACCATCGATCTCTCAATGGGCCGTACCGTCATGGCTGCCGATGCCGCAGCGCTGCATGTCACGGTGTCGACTGACGAAGCAGGATCGATCGAGCGCCTGGAAAGCGTTGTCGCCGATCACATCAAGCGCTTTGCTTTCCGCGAAGAACTGACCTTCGACTGGAAACCAACTTCCGCCTAGCCGGCCAACTACTTCTAACCGGCGTGTGCGGCCATCTCCAGCAGCGCCTGCACCGAGCGCCAATTGCGCGCGGTACCCGGCACTTTCAGCGTGCGCGGGATCAGCCCGGCAAACACCGATTTGCCCAGCCCATTCGGTGCGCTGAGGTAGAGCACATCGCCCTTGATCGCGAAGCGTTCGGGGCCGGTGCACTTTTCGGTCAGCCGCGCCACCTCATCGGCGGTCGGCTCGCGTTCCAGCACATAGGCGTGCAGCTTCGTGTGGTCCGCGGCAATTTCCGGATAGGGATTTTCGCGCACCAGCTTCTCGAACCAGGAGAGATCGCGCACCACGATGCGCGAATGGAACCCCCATTTCGTCTCGAAGGCTGCTTCGAGCAGGTTCGCCAGTGCCGCCGCGTCGCCTTTCTTCGCCCGGAACACGGCATTGCCGCTCTGCACGTAGGTGGCGACGTCGGAAAAGCCGAGGCCCTCGAAGAACGACCGCAGCTCCGCCATCTTGACGATGCGGTTGCCGCCGACATTGATGCCCGAAAACAGCGCGACGAAGACTTTTCCCGGATCAATCATTCGATCGCTCATATGATGAACCCGGCCAGTGTCTCGTTGTCGGTGATGTCCTGATACTGGACGCCCTCGGCCTCGAACTTCGCCTTGAGCAGATCGAAATTGCGACGGTCCCTGGTTTCGATGCCGATCAGCACCGAACCAAAATTGCGCGCCGATTTCTTCAGATATTCGAAACGGGCGATGTCGTCGTCGGGTCCGAGCAGTTCGAGGAAATCGCGCAGCGCGCCCGGCCGCTGCGGAAAACGGATGATGAAGTATTTCTTCAAACCCTCGAAGCGCAACGCCCGTTCCTTGACGTCCGGAAGCCGCTCGAAATCGAAATTGCCGCCCGAAACCACGGCGACGATTGTCTTGCCCCTGATCTCCTTCTTGGAGAAATCCTTGAGCGCATCGATCGCCAACGCGCCAGCCGGCTCCAGCACGACGCCTTCGACGTTGAGCATCTCGATCATGGTGGCGCAGAGCCTATTTTCCGGGATTAGCCGCACCGTGTCGGCCGGAAAATCCTTGAGATGACGCAACGGCTCGCGGCCGATCTCGGCCACCGCGGCGCCATCGACGAAATTATCGACCTTGGCGAGCTTGAGCCGTTTCCCCGCCGCGAGGCTCTCGCGCAGGCTCGGCGCGCCTGCCGGTTCGCAGAAGACGAAGCGTGCTTCCCTGCCCTGATCGGCGAAATAGTGGGTGACGCCCGCGGCAAGTCCGCCACCGCCGACCGGCAGCATGACGATATCGGGCATGCGGGCGCCCGGCATCTGGTCCGCGATCTCGTAGGCGACGGTTGCCTGGCCCTCGATGATGTCCTTGTGATCGAAAGGCGGCACCATATGGGCGCCGGAACTGTCGGTGAATTCCAGGGCAGCGCGATAGCAATCGTCGAAGAAATCGCCGACCAGTCTGATCTCGATGAAATCGCCGCCGAACAGCCTGGTCTTGTCGATCTTCTGCTGCGGCGTCGTCACCGGCATGAACACGACGCCTCGCCTGCCGAAATGGCGGCAGACGAAAGCAAAGCCCTGCGCGTGGTTGCCGGCGGACGCGCAGACGAACAGTTCGGCCTCGTTGCCGGCCGCCAGTGTCTTGCGGAAGAAATTGAAGGCGCCGCGGATCTTGTAGGAGCGGACCGGCGACAGATCCTCGCGCTTCAACAGCACCCGCGCACCGGTCTTTTTCGACAGATAGTCGTTTTCCTGTAGCGGCGTTTCAGGGAAGATCTGGCGGATCGCGGCGGCAGCGGCAGCAACGCGGGAAGAGAAACTGTTCATCGGAAACCACCCCTGGGGAAAATCACCTTGCGTTGCATGCTGTCCGCGGATCTCTATCATTAATCGGGTCGCGAACGTTCGGTTGTTGAGCGCCATGACCAGGTGCGGCGCGAGCCCGCCTATCACATATCCGGCTCCCCAGCGCCATCGTCCATCATTTACGTCCTTCCGGGCGGAAATTTTGCGAAATATTTTCAGCTACTTGCGGGTGCATTCTCATACCCCCTCGCATCGGGCGGTATGAAATCGCTATCTCTGCGGGGATTGGAGGGCCGGCGGCGACGCCGCTCATTGCGCACATCACGCAGCCGTTTCCCGCCATTTTGGCTTTCGCGCAACACTGCGATGGCCGCAGCGGGGCGCCGATCACATTTCGACTCGACAGGACTTAGTTCTGCCGCACTCTGCCTGTCCGGGAGGTATCGTGAGGATAGACAGGCCTTTCGGCCGGAGTTGGAAATTCAGGCGTGCCTTTGAAGAAGATTTTTACCGTTGTCCTGGCCTTGTTCGTCGCCGGCTGCGCCGGCCAGCAAACACAGGAATTGCTTGGCAGCGCCATGGTGTCGGCGCCGGTGACGGAGATCGCCGGCAACCACTCGATCTTCATCGCCACGACGCGCAAGAAATCCGACGATCCCAACAAGGTTTTCGACGGCGAACGGTCGGCGACGCTGAACTATGCCCGCGTCAACGTCACCGTTCCGGGGCTTCACAAGACCGGCCAGATCGAGCGCCGCTCGCGCGGCAAGTCGGACGACCCGGCCAAATATTTCATGGCTTCCGAGGTCGTCGGCTACGACACGCAGCCGAAATTCTCCAGCGCGCTCAACGCCGACATCGCGGCGCGCGGCGGCCGCGTCATGGTCTTCGTGCATGGCTACAACACCGGCTTCGATGCCGCCGTCTATCGCCTGACCCAGATCGTCCATGATTCCGGCTATCCCGGCACGCCAGTGCTGTTTTCCTGGGCATCGGGCGCCAGGACCACCGACTATGTCTATGACAAGGAAAGCGCCAGCGCTGCCCGCGACCAGTTGGAGGTGACGCTCAGGATGCTGGAGCAGTCCGGCGCGCGGCGCATCGACATCGTCGCACATTCGCTCGGAACCTGGGTCACCATGGAAACGCTGCGCCAGATGGCCATCACCGGCGATCGCGATCTCGGCGGTAAGCTCGGCGACGTGGTGCTGGCCTCGCCCGACATCGATGTCGACGTGTTCAAGAGCCAGATGCGGCGCTATGGCAAGCCCGACAAGCCGTTCATCCTGCTGTTATCGGACGACGACCGCGCGCTGCGGCTCTCCGGCCTGATCGCCGGTTCACGGCCGCGTGTCGGCGACTACAAGGATGCCGCCGATCTTGCCTCTTATGGCGTGACGGTCGTCGACCTGTCCAAGGTCAAGGGATCGGACAGCTTCAACCATACGAAGTTCGCCGACAATCCGACGCTGGTGAAGATGATCGGCCAGCGGCTGCGCGAGGATGACGGCTTTGCCAGCGACCGTGATGTCACCGACCGCATCAGCCTGCTTGGCCAATAGGTGCGGTCTCGCGGCCATGCCTGCCCGGCATCGCGGACGTATGGATTCACTTTGAACTGGACCGCGCCGGTCTCTGGCCTTATCGGAATAGCCAGCGACGTCACGCGTTTGACGTCCCCTTTGGCGGGAGCCTGCGTGTGACCGTGCGTTCGAAGAGCTACCTCGTCGTTGCATTGGCGCTCGCTGTCACCGGCTGCGCTGGCGGAAAAACGCACGACCTGCTCAACAGGACGACGGTCTCGGTGCCCGCATCCGACATCGCGGCCACGCATGAAATCTTCGTCGCCACCACCCGCCAGAGGGCAACAAAAGAGCCGCGACAGGTTTACGACGGCGATCGCTCGCTGACCACCAGCTTTGCCCGTGTCGACGTCACCGTTCCCAAAAGCCATCAGGTCGGCGCCATCGAGCGGGCCAAGGGATCGGCAAACAGCAATCCTGCCAAGGATTTTACCGCCAAGGACGTCACTTTCTATGAGGGCGCGCCCCAGTTCGCCAAAGCGGTCGGCGCCGACATTTCCATGCGCGGCGACCGTGCGCTGGTTTTCGTGCACGGCTTCAACAACGGTTTTGACGACGGCATCTACCGGCTGACGCAGATCGCCCACGACACCAAATATCCCGGCACCCCGGTCCTGTTCTCCTGGGCTTCGAGCGGCAAGACCACGGGTTACATCTACGACAAGGAAAGCGCCAACGCAGCGCGCGACGACCTCGAGGCGACGCTCAGGATGCTGGCCAAGACCAAGGTCAAGAGCATCGACATCATCGCCCATTCGATGGGAACCTGGGTGACCATGGAGGCGCTGCGCCAGCTTGCCATCACCGGCGACCGGGATCTCGGCGGCAAGCTCGGCTATGTCATCCTGGCCTCGCCCGACATCGATGTCGACGTCTTCAAGAAGCAGATGATCCGCTACGGCAAACCCGACAAGCCGTTCGCCATCCTGCTCTCTGCGGATGACCGGGCTCTCAAGCTCTCGTCCCTGATCTCGGGCGACAAGCCGCGCGTCGGCGACTACGGCAACGCTGCAGACCTCGCCAGCTATGGCGTGTCGGTGGTCGATCTTTCCCAGGCCAAGGGCGGCGACCGCCTCAACCACGCCAAATTCGCCGACAACCCGATGCTGGTGCAACTGCTCGGCGACCGGCTGCGGGCGCCGGCGGGCCTCGCCTCGGACGAACCCGACCCGACACAGCTCAACAATCTCGGCCAGGGCCTTGGCAAGGCCGTCGGCTCGGTCGCAGAGATCGTCATCACCACGCCGTTCAAGGTGCTGACCATCGCCACCGGCGGGTGAGCCAGCGGGCGGCATTGGCCCTAGGATTGTTGAGATTCGGGTCAGGCCGAGCCGAAAGTGGTGGTTTTCGAGAACCGGAGCGGAGCGTACTTAAGTACGTGAGCACCGGAAGCGCAGAAAATCGCTAGTTGCAGGCCGGCATGGCCTGAATATCAACAATCCTAGACGAACAGATCGACCTTCTGGAATGTCGTCACATCGATCAGGCCGACGTCGGAGATCCTGAGCTCCGGAATGACGACCAGCGCCAGCAGCGAGTGCTGCATGTAGGCGTTGTTCAGCGAACAGCCCATCTTGCGCATCGCCTCGGTGAGCTTCTCGGCCTTGGCCGCGACGATTTCCGCCCGTTCGTCCGACATCAGGCCTGCGATCGGCATTTCGACCAGCGCCAGTTCCTTGCCCTTGGAGAACAGCACGACGCCGCCACCGACCGCGCCCAGACGGTTTACCGCCAGCGCCATGTCCTGCTTGTTGGTGCCGACGCAGATGATGTGGTGGGCGTCATGCGCCACGCTGGACGCCATGGCGCAGTCGCCCATATAGCCGAAGCCCGAAACGAAGGCGTTGGTGACGCCGCCCGTGCCCCTGTGACGCTCGACCAGCGCGATCTGGCAGATGTCGTTGCGGCGGTCCATTGCGACCAGCCCGTCCTCGACCGGCAGATCGGCCTCCAGCGCGCGCGTCGGCGCCTGGTTCTCGATGACGCCGATGACACGCACCCGAACCTCGTTGGCGCCCTTGGGGGCGGCGATATCGAAGTCGTCGCCCTTCAACTTCTTGCCGAGCTTGACGGTGTTCTTCGCCGTCCGGGGGTAATCATAGGCCGGAATGTCGATTTCGAGCTTGCCGCCCTTGGCCACCCTGACGCCGCGTGCATAGACCTCGTCGATGGTCATTGCGGCGAGATCCGAGACGATCAGCAGGTCGGCCAGCCGGCCCGGCGCGATCGAGCCGATCTCGCGCTCCAGTTTGAAATGCTGGGCGGTGTTGAGCGTCGCCATCTGGATCGCCGTCACCGGCTTCAATCCCTGTTGGATGGCGTGGCGCACCACGCGGTCCATATGGCCCTCCTGGACCAGCGTGCCGGAATGGCTGTCGTCGGTGCACAGGATGAAGTTGCGCGGGTCGATTCCGCTCTCCGTCACCGCCTTGATCTGCGAGGCAACGTCGTACCAGGCCGAGCCCAGCCGCAGCATCGCCTTCATGCCCTGGCGCACGCGGGCGATGGCGTCCTCGGCGCGCGTGCCCTCATGATCGTCCTCGGGGCCGCCGGCGACGTAGCCGTGGAACGGCAGGCCGAGATCGCGCGAGGCATAGTGGCCGCCGACCGTCTTGCCTGCATGAACCGTCGCCGCGATCTCGCCCGACATCACCGGATCATTGGCGACGACGCCGGGAAAGTTCATCACTTCGCCCAGGCCGATAATGTTCTCCCAGGTCATCGCTTCCGCGACATCGGCGACCGTCAGCTCGGCGCCGGCATGTTCCAGCCCCGGCGCCGAAGGCACGCAGGACGGCATCTGCACATGCACGTTGATGGGCATGGCGACCGCTTCGTCATGCATCAGCCGCACGCCGGGCAGACCCAGAACATTGGCGATTTCATGCGGGTCGATGAACATCGAGGTAGTGCCGTGCGGAATGACGGCCCGGCAGAACTCGGTCACCGTCACCATGCCGCTCTCGACATGCATATGCGCGTCGCAGAGGCCGGGCACCAGATAACGCCCGCCGGCATCGACCACCTTGGTGCCCTGGCCGATTGCATGGCTGGCATTGGGCCCGCAATAGGCAAAGCGCCCGCCGGCAATGGCGATGTCGGTGCCGGCGATGATCTCGCCCGAATGAACGTTCACCCAGCGGCCGTTGCGCACGACCAGGTCAGCGGGTTTGCGCCCCACGGCGACATCGACCAGATGTGTCGCCATCTCGGTCCACGGTCTGGGTTTTGCGGGCGTTGCTTTCGTCATTGGCGATTCCTCGGTTGCCGCCAGTCTCGCAAATGTCGGCGGGCGCCGCCAGAGCCGTCGGTCCGACATACCGCGTCAGGGCGAGCTTGTTGACTAATCCGGCTGGAAGGCGATGCTGACCGCGAACCGAACCATATGAGGGAAGACATGACCCGTTTTTGGAAAGCGTTCGCCATCGTTATCTTGTTCGCAGCGTCGACCACTTCTGCCGTGGCCGAGGAGCGTTGGCAGACCTTGCCGGAACCAGCGGCCATGCCCAAACCCGATCAGAGCGGATACGCGCCGGTGAACGGCATCCAGATGTACTACGCCGTTTTCGGCGCGGGCGATCCGGTGCTGCTCATCCACGGCGGCCTCGGCCACGGCGACATCTGGGCCAGCCAGGTGGCCACGCTTTCCAAGACGCACAAGGTAATCGTCGCCGACAGCCGTGGCCACGGCCGCTCCACCCGCACCGAGCAGCCCTATGGCTACGACTTGATGGCATCGGACTATCTGGCGCTGCTCGACCACCTGAAGATCGACAAGACCGCGCTTGTCGGCTGGAGCGATGGCGGCATCATCGGTATCGACATCGCACTGCATCATCCGGAGCGGCTGACAAGGCTGTTCGCGCAAGCCGCCAACGTAACCACCGACGGCCTTGATCCGGGCGTGATGACCAACAAGACCTTTGCCGCCTACATCGACCGCTCCGGCCGCGACTACAAGAAGATGTCGAAAACACCGGACCAGTATGACGCCTTCGTGGCGCAGATGAGCCACATGTGGGAGAGCGAGCCGGCGTGGAGCAAGGAACAGCTTGCCCAGATAACCACGCCGACGGCGATCGTTGCCGGCGACCACGATGAGGCGATCAAGCGCGAACACACCGACTATATCGCCTCCGCCATCCCAGGTGCGAAGCTGATCGTCCTGCCCAACGCCAGTCATTTCGCCATGCTGCAAGCGCCGGATGAATATAGCCAGGCTGTGCTGGACTTCATCGATGCCAAATAGAGGATTCTGTACGGCGACAGGGGGATTGCGATTGCGGCGAATGCGGTTATCCTTCTGACGAGGATCTTTCTGAACCGTCATTTCGGGGAGTTCGATGCGTCGATTGATGGTCGCTAGTGCCGGTTTCCTTGCCGTTCTGGCCGTGCCGGCTTTTGCAGCCGACCCGGCGGTCGACGTGCCAATGACCGCGCCCGGATTCGACTGGACGGGCTATTACGCTGGTCTGCAGGCCGGCTATGGCTGGGGCCAATCCGATGTATCGGTGACAGAAGGTGCGCCATTTTCCATCGCGCCCGACATTGACGGCGGTTTTGTCGGCGGCCACGTCGCCGGCCTGTGGCAATTCGACCAGGCGGTGCTCGGCGCCGAGGCGGACCTCAACTATTCCTCGGTCGGCGGCACGACGGTATCGGCGCTGGGAAGCACATTCGGCACCGACATCAAGTGGTTCGGGTC
>NZ_RZQE01000920.1:0-1102 GCF_004022955.1 Mesorhizobium sp. M7A.F.Ca.US.002.01.1.1
TGTTGCTGGCCGAACTGGGCGAAGAGCCCCGCCATTTCGCTTACCCCTATGGCTATGCGAGTGCCGTAGGCTGTCGCGAAGTCGGCTTTGCCCGTGACGCAGGCTACACCTCTGCCGTGACGACGCGCCACGGCGTGCTGCGCGCCGAACATGCCGGGTTCCTGCATGCTTTGCCGCGGATTTCCGTCAACGGCCGCTATCAGAGCCTCGCCCATATTCGCACCATGCTGTCGGGCGTGACGACGCCGCTCGCCAATGCCGGCAAGATGGTCGTCACCATCTGACGCTGGCGGTTTCGCCTAGCGCTTGGCCCTCGGCTCCAGCATCAGCCATTTGATGATGCCCATTGCCGGCAGCACCCAGAGCAGGCCGCTGAGCAGGAAGAACAGGAAATGCACCCACGGACCCGACTCCGACAGCCGGGCGACCGCGAAGATCGATGCGACCAGCGCATAGATGATGACCAGCGCCACCAGCAGAAACATTCCGATCAGCTTTTTCAGGCGCAGGGGCATGGTTGGTCTCCTGATCGAGCATGCCGGAATTTGCACAGGCGGCCTGGCAGGCTCAAGGGGTAACGGCCTCGCATAGGCCTTGAGGCGAGACTGCGCAACCGGTGAGACGCGGCGCGACGGCGTGCCGCGCCGGATGGTCTTGCCAGCACGGGTGCGATGGTCCACCAATCCGCCAAATCAACCTGCCGGGACAAGATCATGGCTGCCATATCAGCTGCCGCGCCATACGTCGCCCGCGACCGCGACCTGCATAACCGGGCGCTGCTGCGCGCCTGGCTCTATGTGGTGCTTCTGGTGCTGTTTGCGCTGGTGCTGGTCGGCGGCGCCACCAGGCTCACCGATTCCGGCCTGTCGATTACGCAGTGGAAGCCGATCCATGGCGTGATCCCGCCGCTCAACGATGCCGAGTGGCAAGAGGAATTCCAGCTCTACCAGCAGATCCCGCAATATGCCGAGCTCAACAAGGGCATGGGCATCGAAGCGTTCAAATCGATCTTCTGGTGGGAATGGGCGCATCGCATCCTGGCGCGCAGCGTCGGCCTGGTCTTCGCCTTGCCGCTGCTGTTCTTCTGGGCGACGCGCCGCAT
>NZ_RZQE01000921.1:0-1099 GCF_004022955.1 Mesorhizobium sp. M7A.F.Ca.US.002.01.1.1
CTGCTGCGACGACGATGATGGGAAGACGGTTGGCCATCACTGGTTACCTCCCGTAACGGGGGCGGCCGGTGCCGGCGCTTTCGGCTGCAATGCCGGCAGCGGCAGATAGGGAACGACCCCTTGCCCGTTGCCCTGCTCGACGATGACCTTGCTCGAATCCTTCAGAACCTTCTCCATGGTTTCCAGGTAGAGGCGCTTGCGCGTTACATCGGGCGCCTTGGCATATTCGTCATAGACCGAGATGAAGCGCTGCGCCTCACCCTCAGCTTCCTGCACGACCCGGTTCTTGTAGGCGGCCGCGTCTTCGCGGATCTGTGCGGCCTCGCCGCGCGCCTGCCCGAGCTTCTGATTGGAGTACTGGTTGGCCTGCTCGACGAACTTGTCCTCGTCCTGCTCGGCGCGCTGCACCTCGTCGAACGCATCGGCCACTTCGCGTGGCGGTGCCGCATCCTCGATCGAGACGGCGTTGACGTTGAGACCGGCCTTGTAGCCGTCCAGCGTCGTCTGGATGATCTCACGCACCGAGGCGGCAATGCCCTGGCGGTCGTCGCGGAAGATGTCCTGCGCCGGCCGGCGGCCGACGGCTTCACGCATGGCGCTTTCGGCAACCTGCCGCAGCATGCCGTCGGGATCGGACACATCGAACAGATACGCGCGCGGGTCGGAGACCTGATAGGCCACGGAGAACTGGACGTTGACGATGTTCTGGTCGCCGGTAAGCATCAGCCCGGACGTATTGCCACTTGTCGCGCCGCCGCCGCCGATATCGACGAGCTGCTCGGAAATCTTGGCCGTCTCGACGGTTTCGAGCGGCCACCAATGGAAATGCAGGCCAGGCTGCGACAGTTCGGTCTTCGGCTTGCCGAAGCGCAGTTCGACCGCGACCTCATCGGGCTGCACGGTGTAAACCGCCTTGAACGCCCACAGCACCACAAGTGCAGCCGCGATCAGCGCGAAGATAGCCGGGCTCGCGCCGCCGCCGCCCGGAAGAGCGCGCCGCAGCCGGTCCTGGCCGCGGCGGATGATGTCTTCGAGATCGGGAGGCGAGCCCTGCGGCCCGCTCGGTCCTTTTGGACCCTGCCCCCAGGGTCCCTGATTG
>NZ_RZQE01000922.1:0-1089 GCF_004022955.1 Mesorhizobium sp. M7A.F.Ca.US.002.01.1.1
GCATGGCGTCGGCGTGTCCGTGGTCAACGCGCTGTCGGACCATCTCGAGGTCGAGGTCGCGCGGGGACGGCAACTCTATCGGCAAAAATTCTCGCGCGGCGTTCCCGTGACCGGCCTGGAACAGTTGGGCGAGGTCCACAACCGGCGCGGCACAAAGATCCGCTTCCACCCCGACGAGCAGATTTTCGGCAAGGGCGCGGCGTTCGAACCGGCGCGGCTCTACCGTATGACGCGCTCGAAAGCCTATCTGTTCGGCGGCGTCGAGATCCGCTGGACCTGCGATCCGTCGCTGATCAAGGAAAAAGACCAGACACCGGCCAAGGCGGAATTCCATTTTCCCGGCGGCCTGAAGGACTATCTCAAGGCATCGCTCGGCGACGACTTCCAGGTGACGCGCGAGATTTTCGCCGGCAAGAGCGAGAAACAGGGCGGCCACGGCTCGCTCGAATGGGCGGTGACCTGGTTCGGCGGCGACGGCTTCATCAATTCCTACTGCAACACCATCCCGACCGGCGAAGGCGGCACCCACGAGGCCGGCTTCCGCAACGTGCTGACGCGAGGCCTGCGCGCCTATGCCGACCTCGTCGGCAACAAGCGCGCCTCGATCGTCACCTCGGAAGACGTCATGATCTCAGCGGCGGGCATGCTGTCGGTGTTCATCCGCGAGCCGGAATTCGTCGGACAGACCAAGGATAGGCTGGCGACGATCGAGGCAATTCGAATTGTCGAGACCGCAATCCGCGATCCGTTCGACCATTGGCTGGCCGACAATCCGCAGGAAGCCTCGAAGCTGCTCGAATGGGTGATCGCACGCGCCGACGAGCGGGTGCGCCGGCGCCAGGAAAAAGAGGTGTCGCGCAAGAGCGCGGTGCGCAAGCTGCGGCTGCCGGGCAAGCTCGCCGACTGCACGCAGAATGCCGCGGCCGGTGCAGAACTGTTCATCGTCGAAGGCGACTCGGCCGGCGGCTCGGCCAAGCAGGCGCGCGACCGCGCCAGCCAGGCCGTGCTGCCATTGCGCGGCAAAATCCTCAACGTCGCCAGCGCCGGCAACGATAAGCTGGCGGCCAACCAACAGATTTCAGACATGAT
>NZ_RZQE01000923.1:0-1082 GCF_004022955.1 Mesorhizobium sp. M7A.F.Ca.US.002.01.1.1
GACCTATGTCGCGCTGCTCGCCGTGATGAAGGCGGGCGCTGCCTTCGTGCCGCTGGCGACCGCCTTTCCCGAGGAGCGGATGGCGCTCATCATCGAAGACGCCGGCGTCAGCCTGATCGTCACCATCGCCGCCTATGCGTCGCGCGCCGGCCAACTGCCGGTTCCGCACCTGCTGATCGACAGCACTGCCACCGAAATCACCAAACAGTCCGACGCGCCGCTGAAGCCGCATGCGAAGGCCGCTTCAGCGGACGACACCTGCTACATCCTCTACACGTCGGGCACCACCGGCAAGCCCAAGGGCGTCGTCATCAAGCACCAGAGTTTCGTCAATTTCATCCGCGTCGCCGCCGCCTCCTACGGCTACCGGCCGGGCGACCGCGTCTACCAGGGCATGACGATCGCCTTCGACTTTTCCTCCGAAGAGATCTGGGTGCCGTTCGTCGCCGGCGCAACCGTGGTGCCGGCACCCGGCCAGATGCCGCTGGTGGGCGAGGAACTCGCCGATTTCCTGCGGCTCCATGACATCACCTGCATCGCCTGCAGCCCGACGCTGCTGTCGTCGATGACATCGGATGTGCCCAGCCTGCGCACGCTGCTGGTCGGCGGCGAGGCCTGTCCGCACAATCTGGTGGTGCGCTGGTCGAAGCCGGGGCGGCAGATCCTGAACACCTATGGCCCGACCGAGGCGACCGTCACCGCCACCATGGGCGCGCTGACGCCGGACAGTCCCGTCACCATCGGCGCCCCGGCTTCGACCAGCGCACCTCGATCGTCATCCTCGACGCTTCGCTGCCGCAGCTCGCCGAACCGGGCGAACTGGGCGAGATCGGCATTGCCGGCATCGGGCTCGCGGTCGGCTATCTCAACCGGCCCGACCTGACCGAACAGAAATTCATCGCCGATTTCGTCGGCCTGCCGAACAACCCGTCCAAGCGCATCTACCGCACCGGCGACCTTGGCCGCATCAACGACCAAAGCGAGATCGAATATAACGGCCGCATCGACACCCAGGTGAAGATCCGCGGCTACCGCATCGAGCTCGGCGAGATCGAGGCGGTGCTGCTCGACCAGCCCGAGAT
>NZ_RZQE01000924.1:0-1078 GCF_004022955.1 Mesorhizobium sp. M7A.F.Ca.US.002.01.1.1
GGAACGCACCACGCCCGTCCCGCGAAAAGTAGGCTCGAAGACGGCCGTGTTGCGTGGCATGGGGAAATTTTCGAAAGCGGAGCGTGGCGCGCCCGACAGGGCGTAGAGCACATAGCTGTCCCCCTTGTCATCGAGGACATTGTAGAAAAAAGCTCCGAATTGCGCGCCTGACAGCGCGACGCCAGCGTCGGTGACAATCTGGACAATGCGCTCCACGTCCAGCTCGGCTGCCACGGCGGCGGCAGTCGCATTCATCATCTGAAGTTGGTTCTCCACCCGCTTTCGCGCGGTAATATCCATGACGGTGCCGATGAAACGCACCGCGCGTCCGGACCGGAAAAGAGATTCGCCCGTTGCAGCTATCCAACGCTCCTTTCCGTCGCGCAGCCCGATCGTCCGATATTCGATGTCGTAGCGGGAAGATTCGCCCGGCGCGAGCGCCCGGCGTACGGCCTCATCCGCCCTTTTGCGGTCTTCTGGATGGAGACCGGCCAGGAACGCGCTCTCATATGTCACCTCCGCCTCAGGTGGCAGACCGAAGAGAGCTTTGCATCGGTCGTCCCAACGCAGCACCCTTGTGATGGGATCATAGTCCCACGTTCCGATAGCGGCTGCATCGGTTGCTAGCCTTAGCCGCTCCTCGCTCGCTCGGGCAGCCTGTTCCGAGCGGACGCGCTCGATGTGAGCCCATGACCGCTCTGTCACCTCCGCCAGCAAGGACAGTTCGCGCTGCGACCAGACGCGGCGCTGCGTGTCGTGAACGGCCATTAGCGCAGCCAGCCGGCCTTGCTTGACCAAGGGCATGCAGATCGTTGCCGTTATGCCGATATCCTGAAAAGTCTTTGCTTCCTCGGGTGCAATTTCCTCGAGATTGTTGTTGATGACGAGCGGCCGATTGGCGGTCAGATTGCCAACAGCGAGGCGACCGAAATCGGCAAGACTGTAGTATCCCCTGATGCTAGGCGAGCCAGGAGCGCTCCAGTCGCCGCGAATGGTGAAGTGGTCCTGGTCCGGCTCCATGTCAGCGTAGGCGCAAATCGAAACGCCTAGATGTTCGCCAAGTAGACGGGTGGTGACC
>NZ_RZQE01000925.1:0-1076 GCF_004022955.1 Mesorhizobium sp. M7A.F.Ca.US.002.01.1.1
CATTGTAACCGACCGCTGTGGACCCGACGCCTTGGGCGAAGGAATCGGTCTGCGCCAGCCCGGCCTCGTTGGTGCGGGCGTAGCGGATGCCTATGCCGTTGGCATCGGTATAGGCCGTCGAGGTGTCGCCGGCGATGTTGTTGAACGTGTTGCCGAGATTGGTGACGGAACCGCCGATGGTGCTGAGCGTGGTGCCGATGGCGTCGACGGCCTGGTTGGTGGCGGCGAGCTGCGAACCGTTGATGGCATCGGTCGACGTCGAACTGATCCGTCCGGCGGCGACGTTGGTGATGGTGCGTTCGGCGCCGACCGCGCCGACGCTGACCGTCGAGGTCGGGTTGGTGCCCTGGAAGGCGTAGGTGGTGCCATTGATCACGGTGCTGGGCGTGCCGACGGCGACGTCGGTGACACTGCCTGAGCCGAGCGCCACGTCGCCCGCATTGCCAGCAGCAGAGCCGGCGCCCAGCGCGAGCGCGTTCTGGGCGACGGCATTGGCGCCTACACCAACAGCAGTCGCCTGAACGCCAGCCGCAAGCGAGTTCTGGCCGATCGCCGTGCTGGACGTGGCTGTGGCGGTGGCGTTTGCGCCAATGGCGGTGCTGTATTGGCCCGAGGCCTTGGAGATGTACCCCAGTGCCGTTGCGTCGAGCGCCGACGCGACGGCGCCACTGCCGATGGCCGAGGCGTTGGCGTCGGAGGCGCTCGAATTGACGCCGGCCGCGATGGCGTTTGTCCCCGTCGCGGTCGCGACGGGTCCGATGGCGACCGAGTCCGTACCAGTGGCCGAGGAGTCCGCCGCCGTCGAGTTGGCGTGGAAATATTTGATGCCGCCGCCGACGTTGAGATTGTTGACGACGGCGCCGATGGCGTCCACCGCCTGGTTGGTGGCGGCGAGCTGCGAGCCATTGATCGCGTCGGTCGATGTTGAACTGATCCGCCCAGCAGCGACGTTGGTGATGGTGCGTTCGGCGCCGGGTGCACCGATGCTGACCGTCGAGGTCGGATTGGTGCCCTGGAAGGCGTAGGTCGTTCCGTTGACCACACCGCTGGCCGTGCCGACCGCCGTAGTGGTGACC
>NZ_RZQE01000926.1:0-1057 GCF_004022955.1 Mesorhizobium sp. M7A.F.Ca.US.002.01.1.1
AGCCAGGACAGTCCGCCTATGCGGAGATCGAATTCCGCAAGGCGCTTTCGGAGATCAAGAATCCGGATGGCTCGGTGGTGTTCCGCTTGGACAATATCGACGTGCCGGCGCAGTTCTCCCAGGTCGCAGCCGATATCCTGGCACAGAAATATTTCCGCAAGGCCGGTGTTCCGGCACGCCTGAAGAAGATCGAAGAGAACGACGTCCCCTCCTTCCTGTGGCGCTCCGTCGCCGATGAGGCGGAACTCGCCAAGCTGCCGGAAGCCGAGCGCTACGGTTCCGAGATCGACGCCCGCCAGGTCTTCGACCGCCTTGCCGGCACCTGGACCTATTGGGGCTGGAAGGGCGGCTACTTCAAGGCGTCGGAAGAAGACGCACGCGCCTTCCGTGACGAGCTTGCCTACATGCTGGCCACCCAGCGCGTGGCGCCGAACTCGCCGCAATGGTTCAACACCGGCCTGCACTGGGCCTATGGCATCGACGGCCCGAGCCAGGGCCACTTCTATGTCGACCCGTTCACCGGCAAGCTGACCAAGTCGAAATCCTCCTACGAGCATCCGCAGCCGCATGCCTGCTTCATCCAGGGCGTACAGGACGACCTCGTCAACGAGGGTGGCATCATGGATCTGTGGGTGCGTGAAGCGCGCCTGTTCAAATACGGCTCCGGTACCGGCTCCAACTTCTCGCTGCTGCGCGGCGAAGGCGAAAAACTGTCCGGTGGCGGCCGCTCGTCGGGCCTGATGAGCTTCCTCAAGATCGGCGACCGCGCGGCGGGCGCCATCAAGTCGGGCGGCACGACGCGCCGTGCCGCGAAAATGGTCATTGTCGACGCCGACCACCCCGATATCGAGGAATTCATCGACTGGAAGGTCAATGAAGAGCAGAAGGTCGCCTCGCTGGTGACCGGCTCCAAGATCGTCAAGAAGCATCTCGAAGCGATCATGAAGGCCTGCGTCAACTGCGAAGGCAATGGCGACGACTGCTTCGATCCGTCGATCAACTCCGCGCTGAAGCGCGAGATCAAGGCGGCCAAGAAGTCCGCCGTGCCGGAGAACTA
>NZ_RZQE01000927.1:0-1054 GCF_004022955.1 Mesorhizobium sp. M7A.F.Ca.US.002.01.1.1
ACCCAGGATTATCCGAAGTGGAAATTATACTCGTTTGAAGGCGAAGGCCAGCGGCGGTCTAATCCATGTCAAAGGAGACCGACCATGATCCAGTTGCTGAACATTTTTGGCGATGTCATGCGGATCGCGACGTTTCAATGGCGTGACGAAAAGCAGCATTCAAAGCGCCGCGAGGGGCCGGCCAGTCGTGGCCGCTGGGCGCCGTCGGCTGACAGGCAGCCGTTTCGCCGTTCCCGTCCGTGATGGCGGGGCGCGCAAGGAGGGGGGATTGCGTTCTCCGGCGGAAGTCCACATCTATCGCCTGGGAAACGCGATACGGAGACTGTGGTGCGCGACCAGCATGGGCATGCGCATATAGACGGGTCGCAAAAACGCGGCCGCAACTGGCCCGGCCCCTGGCGCAAGACGCCAGGCCGTCTCCTCGGCACGTCGCTCGTGCGCCTCTACCAGCTGACGCTGTCGGGCTTTGTCGGCAATTCCTGCCGGCATCTGCCGACCTGTTCGGAATATGCGCATGAGGCGATCGCCCGCCATGGCCTGTGGGCCGGCGGCTGGATGGGATTCTTCCGCGTGCTGCGCTGCGGGCCATTCGGCACGCATGGCATAGACCTGGTGCCGGAGGCGCTTGCGGATCGCTATCTCTGGTTCATGCCCTGGCGGTACTGGCGGATCGGCAGCAAGCACGGCAAAGCGCAGGAATGATGGCCGGGGGGAGAGCAGGTTTACGATCCGGTAGGGTTAACAACAGCCTGCACAAAGACTGCGCATTTGAGACAAAATCGAGACAAGAGACCCCGCTAAGCCGCTCACGAACCCCCTTCTGGAGCGAGCAGAAAATGCGCAATTTCGACCGTCTTCCCTTCATCTTTGCCGGGATCCTGTTCCTGCTCGCCTGGCTGCTGGGATTTCCGTTGCGCGCGCAATCGGCGCCGCTGGGGGATTTGCAGTGCACGGTGATCGCCGATGCGGCGAGCGGCAAGACGCTTTACCAGGACGGAGTGTGCGACCAGCGGTTCAGCCCGGCCTCGACGTTCAAAGTGCCGCTGTCGCTGAT
>NZ_RZQE01000928.1:0-1053 GCF_004022955.1 Mesorhizobium sp. M7A.F.Ca.US.002.01.1.1
CCGGCAGCTGCGCCAGATCGAACTCGGCAAAAGTGTTGCCGTCATGCTTGCTGACGGCGCACCGCACCGGACCGATGTTTTCCTCCAGCACGAAGATGCCGGCGCCGCCCTCCTCCGCAAGTTCGGCCAGCGCGATCGCGGCGCCGACCGTCGGATGGCCGGCGAACGGCATTTCATAGTCGGGCGTGAAGATGCGGATGCGGTTTTTGTGCTTGGGATTGTCCGGCGGCAGGACGAACACCGATTCGGACAGGTTGAATTCGCGCGCGATGGCCTGCATCGCGGCCGTGTCCAATCCCTTGCTGTCCAGCACGACGGCCAAAGGATTGCCGGCCAGTCGCTCGGTCGTAAACACATCGTAAAGCAAGTAATTCCGGGTTTTCATTCCTGCCTCAATCCCAACATGGGCGAAATTTAATTTGATATTTGAACCGGTAAGCCTGATCTGTGCACAGATAGGGACATTGCGCATTATAGGGGTCCAGCGTGGACCAGATTGTCAATCTGCCAAAGACGGAATCGGATTCCGCCATCGAGACGGCGCTTGGGCTCGACCAGACAGGCCGGCGCAGATCGCGCCGTCGTGGGTGGCTCTATGCGTTGCTGGCGCTGATCGTGCTCGTCGCCGCGCTTGGCGTCTATCAATGGTATGCCGGCTCGCCGGCCAGGATTGACTACACCACAGTGCCTGCCGCCAAGGCCGACCTCACAGTCGCGGTGTCGGCGACCGGCACGCTGCAACCACTCACCCAAGTCGATATTTCAAGCGAACTGTCCGGCATCATCCGCTCGGTCTCGGCCGAGGAGAACCAGCAGGTCAAGAAGGGTGACGTGCTGGCGACACTCGACACGGTGAAACTCGAAGTCCAGATCGAGCGCGCCGAAGCTTCGGCCAAGGCCGCCGCCGCCAATGTCGAGGACGCCACGGTTACGCTGGCCGAAAACGAGAAGGCGCTGGTGCGCGCCGCCGAACTGACCAGGCGCGGCATGGCGACCGACCAGTCGCTTGAAGCAGCAACCGCCACGCGCGACCGTTCCAAGGCAGCTCTAGAC
>NZ_RZQE01000929.1:0-1052 GCF_004022955.1 Mesorhizobium sp. M7A.F.Ca.US.002.01.1.1
GTCGGCGCTCCGCCTCACGCTGGCCAGGACCGGAAAAGGCAAGCTCGACGAACTGGCTCTCGACCGGCTTGACCTCTATTTTGCCGGACGCACCAAGGCGCCGCTACTGTTCGATGCGATTTTCGGCGCCTGCGCGGCCACAGCAGCGCGACCGGAAGGCAAGACCAACCCGCTGTCGCCGTTGCCGGCACCCGAGATGATCGGCATCAGCGACGACGAGGCCTTGATGCCGCGCACCCGCCCGACATTCGAAGGATACCGGTTGCTGCGCGAATACTTCATGATGCCCGAGCGTTTTCACTATGCACGGGTTTTGGGATTGCAGCCTGTCGTGCGCCAATGCGCGGCCGGACTCGAGATCATTTTCCTGTTCAAACGCACGGTTCCCGAGCTGGCCGATCTGACGCCGGCGGACTTCGAACTTTTCGCGACACCGATCATCAATCTGTTCGAACGCGAGTGCAACGTCGTCGAAGTCGATGAACGCAAGACGCGCCAGGTGTTGCATGCGGACCGGACGCGGGCGCGTGACTTCGAAATCTACCGGGTCATCCGCGTCGAGGACGCCGACACGGAAGGTAACGACGCTGAAATCCCCGAGCTCTTCAGCCTGGGTCAGAACCGCGGTAGTGGTTGGGTCTATTCGACCGAAAGGCGCCCTCGCCGCGCGATGGAGGAGGAGCGCCGCGAAGGCCTGACGCGAACGTCCTATACCGGGGATGACGTTTTCCTGGCCGTGTCCCGGCCGCTCGTAAGGCCGGCGACCCGGCCGCTGAAGCGGCTCGACGTGATGGCGCTTTGCACCAATCGTGATCTGCCGATCCTCGATGACAATCCGACGTTGACGTTAGAGGCCGGCGACCCGGTCGAAACCGTAAGGCTTCTTGGCGCCTTGCGTGCGCCGCAGCCAGCTATTCCTGCGGCACTGCCTGCTGGGGCCGACGGGGAATCGCGGGCCGATGATCTCGCCTGGCGGCTGGTGGCGCAGCTCGCGCTCAACTTTCTCAGTCTTGCCAAAGAAGGCCGCGGCATCGATCCCCTGCATGCGCTAC
>NZ_RZQE01000092.1:0-16504 GCF_004022955.1 Mesorhizobium sp. M7A.F.Ca.US.002.01.1.1
GACCCGATCGCATCCTGGGCGAGCTTGCGGCATTGGAGCGTTGCGCGGAGCCGAGGCGCCGGCAGGAACCGGAGCAGCCGCTGCTGCCGCATTTGGTCATGCCGGCCCATCATGACGTTCGCGAAAGCGATGTCGTCATGCATCGTCTTCACGGCAATATCGCCGCCGCCGCGGACCGCGGTCCCACCGATTTCGCCGAGCTCCTTCTGGTCCCCGGCGTCGGCGCGCGCACGGTGCGCGCGCTGGCCCTCGTTGCCGAGGTGGTGCATGGCGCGCCTTGCCGCTTTTCCGATCCCGGCCGCTTCTCGCTGGCGCATGGCGGCAAGGACAGGCATCCATTTCCAGTGCCGCTGAAGGTCTATGATGAGACGATCGGGGTTCTGAAGTCGGCCGTGCAAAAGGCAAAGCTCGGTCGCGATGAGGAAATCGGTGCCTTGAGGCGGCTCGACGATCAGTCGCGGCAAGTCGAACGATACGCAACCGGCCCCAGCCTGAAGGAAATTGTCGCGGGAGAATTCGACCAGTCGCATCTGCTTGGCGGGCGCAGCGTGTTCGGGTGGGAAGCGGCCCCGGACACAGCACCTGCTGAGCGGAGCAAGAAGGCCTGAGAACGAGCTAGAGCGGCTGGAGATCAATCGTCCAGATCGATGAGCGCGACACCGAGATCCGGGCGCTTGCTGCGGCGCAGATGGCCGGGCGCTTCCACCAGGGTGATTTCGAGCGTTGGCCGAACGATGCCATCAAGCAGATGTCCACCCCGGGTGGTGCCATCGCTCAATCCCAGCACCGCATGGACGTGCAGGCTGGGCTTATCGTCATCACCCAGTGCGACATCGCCGATCGCGCTCAGAACCTCGCACTGTTCGTCGATAGGGATTTTGCGGTAGGTCTTCGCGTCCGGATCAAACCAGCCCACGGTGGCTTTTTCGAAAGCCCCTATGGCGGTCAGGGACGCGCTGCCGATCTTCTGGTCGACCGCGAAGGCGGTCAGTGCCGCGAACGCTTCTTCGCGCGGGTCGAGCACCAGGACAAATGTCCTTTGTCCGCCGATCTCATTGACGAGCTGCGATTTCATCCCTGTCCTTCCATCGTTCGGCCCCATTGAGCGCCGCCGTCAGATCAATGGGCGCGGTGTTCCGCATTGCGCTTGCGGGTCGCTGCAGCTTTCTTTGCCGATTCCGATCGGCTTGCGGCAGACCGTGATGCCGATGCCTTGCCGCCGCTTTTGCCGCCTTTGTGCGCCGCCGGATGGCCCGTGTGTTTGCCGCGGCCCGAACCGCCTTCCTTCTTGCCACCGCCATCGTCCTTGTTGACGGTTGCCCATGCGCGCCGCTCTGCCTCCTTGTCGGAAACCCCGCGCTTCTCATAACCTTCGGCAATGTGGTCGGCTTTACGCTCCTGCTTGTCAGTGTACTTCGATTTGTCGCCTCGTGGCATGGCCAGCTCCTCCTGTTGAACAAGGGCTGAACGTCGACTCGACGCGCTGGTTCCAACGGAAGTTCGCGAAGCCGAAGCCGCATGGCGGGGCAGCGCCATACACCGCCGCGGCGCGAGCTAACGCTTTTCGGGCCGGGGAGAGCGCAGCAGCAAGGCGAGGGGAACGAGCAGTGCGGTCGCTACCGCGCAATACCGAAAGACATCGATATAGGCGAGCAATGAGGCCTGCCGCGCTATCAACTGTCCTATCCAGCCGACCGCCTGCTGTTTTGCGTCGATCATCGGCGACCCTTGAGCCACGAAGTGCTCGGTCGCCTGACGCAGAACCTGCTGGTAGGTCGGTGACGACTGTGCCGTGTGGCCGACGAGGTTTGCCTGATGGATTTGCGCGTTCTGGGCTATCACTGTGTTGGACAGCGACACGCCGATGCTTCCGCCGATGTTGCGGGCAACGTTGATGAGTGCCGACGCCTGGTTCGTCTGCTGCGGAGCAAGACCGACGTAAGCCGCCGTCGAGATGGGGATGAACAGGAACGGCAAACCGATCATCAGGAAGATGCGCGCGAAAGCAAAGAAGCCGAAACTGACGTCCGGGGTGAGCGATGTCATATGCCAGAGCGCGACAGCGACGACGGACATGCCTGCCATGATCAGGTATTTGGGCTGGACGATGGCGCCGGCAAATCCGGAAATCGGCATAAGCATCAACATTGCGATGCCACCTGGCATCATCGACAGGCCCGACAGGGTGGCCGTATAGTTGAAGGCGGTCTGCTGCAGTTGCGGCATCAACTGGGTGGTGCTGAACAGCACGGCGCCCACTGCCATCATCACCAGGAACGATGTGCCGAACTGGCGGCTGAACAGCAGGCGGACGTCGACGATCGGATCGCGGTGACTGAATTCCCACGGGATCAGCAGCAGAAATGAGACCGCCGAAATCGCCGCGAAGGTCACGATGAAACCTGATGCGAACCAGTCGTTGCGCTGGCCCTCATCGAGAAAGATCTCCAGGCAGCCGAGTGCCGTGGCGACCAGGATGAAACCGACCCAGTCTATTCTGAGGCCGCCCTTCAACCGTTCCTGCCGTTCGCGCTCGAGCACATCAGGCTCGACCACCAGCCACTGCACCAAGGCAAGCGACATGATGCCGAACGGGACATTGATGAAGAATATCCAGTGCCAGGAGAAATGGTCGGTCAGCCAACCGCCGATGGTCGGCCCGACTGTCGGTGCGACGATGACGGCAATGCCGTAAAGAGCAAATGCCTGGGAGCGTTTTTCGGGTGGAAAGGTGTCGGCGAGAATGGATTGTTCGCTGGGTGCCATGCCGCCGCCCCCGAGGCCTTGCAGGATCCTGAAGACGATGAGCATTTCCAGATTGGGCGCCAGGCCGCACAGCAGCGACGCTATGGTGAAGATCGCCACGCAAAGCATGTAGTAACGCTTGCGGCCGATGACGCTGGCCAACCAGCCGCTAACCGGGATGATCACGGAATTCGCGACCAGATAGGTGGTGATCACCCAGGTGCTTTCGTCCATCCCGGCCGCGAGGCTGCCGGCGATGTTGCGCAGCGCCACGTTGGCGATCGAGGTGTCGAGCACCAGCATGAAGGTGGCGATCGAGACGACGACTGCGATCAGCCACGGATTGCGCCCGCCGGCGGCGGACCGGGTTTCGCTCCGTTCACCAGCCATTTCGACGGCGCTCATCTCACCTTGACTGTCGGCACCACCGACAGGCCTGGACCCAGCAGCACGCCCGGCGGTCGGTCGAAGACGATCTTCACGGGCACGCGCTGCACCACCTTGACGAAGTTGCCGGTGGCATTCTCGGCCGGCAGCAGGCTGAAGGCGGTGCCACTGCCCGCCTGGATGCTGTCGACGCGGCCGTGGAAGTTCTTTTCGGGATAGGCGTCGATATCGATGTCGACGGGCTGTCCCGGCCGCATCAGATCAAGCTGGGTCTCCTTGAAATTAGCCTTCACCCAGACCTCGTCGGGAACGAACATCATCAGCACCTGACCAGGCTGGGCGTAGGTGCCCTTGGCGGCCGTGATACTGGTGGCGCGACCGGCGACAGGCGCGGTTATGATGGTGCGCGACAGCATGGTGCGGGCCTGCTCCTGGCTGGCCTTGGCTTGATTGAGCTTTGCTTGCGCGCTCTTGGTCTGTGCTTGCAGAACAGTGACCTGGCTTTTCGCGGCTGCCACGTTTGCTCCGGCGCTGTCGAGGGCGGCCTGGTCCTGGCGCAGGGTAGAAGCGGCCTGTTCCGCCTGCTGTTGGGTGGAGGTTCCCTTGGCCAGCAGCTCACGGTTGCGCTTGTCCTCCGCTTTGGCAAACTCGAGCGCGGCCTGGGCCTGCGCCACCTGCTTCTGTGCCGCATCGATCTTGGCGTTTTGTGCTTCGATCTGTGCACCGACATCGACGATCTCGGCCTGCGCCGAGGCCACACCGGCGTCGGCTTCCGCCAGGCTTGCCTGATAGTCGCTGTCGTCGATGCGCAAGAGCACGTCGCCGGCTTTCACAGACTGGTTGTCGGTGACCGCGACATCGGTGATACGACCCGATATCTCGGCACCGATCGTCACCGTGCGGGCGTCGATGAAAGCATCGTCGGTCGATTCATACTGACGCGCGTCCAGCCACCACAAGACCAGCCCTACGGCAATCAACAGCACTGCGAGCAGGATGGCGATCGATATGTAAGGGTGCCGCCGAGGGAAGCTCAGCAGGCTGGGCTTTGGTTCTCTGGCCTGCTTGTCCTGCTTGTGCTCCTGACCGTCGGCCTGACCGGCGTCTTTCCGGTGTTTTGGCGACGCGTCTGAGGTGGCCCTGCGTGGCGCGGCGTGCGTGTCGCCGGTTTCAGGTTCTTCGGTTTGGGTTTTCGCGTCCACGGGAGAACTTCCAGGAGTTTTGACCGTGGCCAGTCAACGACAACTGGTCGTAAAAGGTTCCTGGCGACCGGGCACGGTTTCGCGCCTGGCGGAATTGGTTCAGCCGATTGCCAACCTGACCACGATGGCCAGGATCACGATACCGACCAAGCCTGCTATGAAGATAACCCGACGCGTGCGCGTTCGCAGGATGATCTCGCCCTGTCTCGCCTGCTCCGCAGAGAACACAGGTCCATTGTCATCGTCCTTGTCATGCCGACCATCGCTCATGATCGCCTCCTTCCGGCCCTTGGCACAAACCGGCTCTTGGCACACAACCATCGCCCGACAGGTGAGGTTCCGGTTACATCGAACCTGCCACAGAAAAAGGAATCACAGGCTCGTGAGGAGGGAACTTTGTCCTCCGCGACTGGTTTGGGCCGCTTGAGACCCAGCCAGCCCGGAGCCAGCCATGTCCGATGCCAAGATGTCCAGTGGCCTGAGCAGACGCATGTTCATGACGGCCTCTGTTTCGGCGGCGGCGGCGATGCCGCTTGTGAATTCCCCGACGAGAGCTGCCCAGCCAGCGTCCGAAAAGCCAGCCGAACCGCGCGACTTGTCGGCGGTTTCAATGCGTATCAACAAACAGACCTACAATCTCGCGCTCGACAATCGAACCAGCCTGCTTGACGCTCTGCGCGACCACGTCGGCCTGACCGGCACCAAGAAAGGTTGCGATCACGGTCAGTGCGGCGCCTGCACGGTTCTGATCGATGGAAAGCGGGTACTGTCCTGCTTGAGCTTTGCCGTCATGAACCAGGGGCGGGAGATCACAACGGTGGAAGGCCTGGCCTCGACGGACGGGGAACTGCATCCGGTCCAGCAGGCCTTCGTCGACCACGATGCCTTTCAATGCGGCTATTGCACACCGGGTCAGATCATGTCCGCCATCGGTTGCATCAACGAAGGCCATGCGGGGTCGGAAGATGACATTCGCGAATATATGAGCGGCAATCTGTGTCGCTGTGCGGCCTATCCCAACATCGTTGCGGCGATCGTCCAGGCGCGCGACGAGATCAGGAGGGCCTAGGATGCGCCCCTTCGTTTATGAAAGACCAACCAGCGTCTCCGCTGCAATCGCCATGGCATCCCGTGTCGATGCCGTGCGCGTTCCGCCAACCGGCGCCGACACGCAATTCATCGCCGGCGGCACCAATCTGGCCGACTACATGAAGCTCGGTGTCGCGCGGCCGGACCGACTGCTTGACCTCAACACTCTTGCCGAGCCAGCCTTGCGGCAGATCAGGATAAACGATGACACGATCCGGTTTGGTGCACTGGTCCGCATGGGTGAAGCAGCCGACAACGATGACGTCCGGCGGCGTTGCCCGGCCCTTGCCGACAGCCTGAAATTCGCCGCCAGCGGTCAGCTTCGCAACATGGCGAGCCTGGGCGGCAATGTGCTGCAACGTACGCGCTGCGAGTATTTTCGAGAGATTTCCTGGCCGTGCAACAAGCGCGAACCCGGCTCCGGTTGCGCTGCGATGGAAGGGTCCAATCGCCAACACGCCGTGCTGGGTACGAGCGATGCCTGCATCGCCACGTATCACGGCGATTTCGCGCAGGCGCTGGTTGCGCTCGATGCCACCGTCGAGATCGAAGGTCCGCGGGGGAGGCGCACGCTTGCATTTGCCAAGCTGCACAAACGGCCGGGCGACACGCCCGACATCGAGACGGATCTCGCCGCCGACGAGCTCATAACCACCATCGAAGTGCGGCTCGAACGGTGGAGCAGCCGGTCGCGCTATCTGAAGATTCGCGATCGCGAATCCTACGCGTTTGCGTTGGCGTCCGCGGCTGTTGCGCTCGACATGGAGGGCGAGACGGTAAGGAGTGCGCGCATTGCGCTTGGTGGTGTGGCGACGGTGCCGTGGCGGGCGCGCGAAGCAGAGGACGCGCTACAGGGCAAAGTGCTTGACGAAGCCGCGGCGCAAGAGGCTGCCGAGGCTGCCTTCGCCGATGCCAGACCGCGCGAGCATAACGCATTCAAGATACCGCTCGGCAAGCGCACGCTGGTGCGGGCGCTGCTCGAAACCCGGGATATGAAGGGCTGAGCCATGAACCAAGCTGCACCCGCCCCCAGGGAAAACCAGGGCGATCCGGTTGTCCGCATTGACGCCCGGCTAAAAGTTACCGGACAGGCCGGCTATCCCGCCGACATCGTCACGGCCAACGTCGCCTACGGTGCCCTTGCCACCAGCAGCATTGCCCGGGGCAAGGTTTCGGGACTTCACACGAAAGACGCCCGGGCCGTACCCGGTGTGCTGGACATCGTCACCTATGACGATATGGACAAGACCGACACGCCGAAATTCGGCAACACCGGCGCAAGTTCGATCGGGCCGTTGCACGACAAGACGGTTTTTCACGACGGTCAGATCATCGCTCTGGTGGTTGCCGAGACCTTCGAGGCGGCGGAGGAAGCCGCAATGTTGATCCGCGCCGACTATGAGGACGAACGGCCCGCCGCCAGCTTTGATTCCAAGGGCGTGAAGATGGAGCCGGCTGCCGGCAAAAACCCTATGTTCAAGGAGGATGCGAAGGCCGGTGATTTCGATGCCGCCTGGGCGGATGCGACGGTAAAGATCGACGAAAAATATTCGACGCCGACCCAGCATCACAATCCGATCGAACTGTTTTCGACCACCGCAATATGGCAAGGCGACCAGTTGACCATACACGAGCCCAGCCAGAACGTTACCGGCTGGAAGGTGGAACTGGCACGCCAGCTGAAGCTCGATCCGGCCAATGTGCGGATCGTCAGTCCCTATATCGGCGGTGCCTTCGGCTCCAAGGGGCCGATGACGGCACGCACCGCTATCGTTGCCGTCGCGGCGCGACGCATTGGCCGCCCGGTTCGCTGCGTCGTCAATCGCATGCAAGCCTTCGGTACGCAGACCTATCGCGCCGAAACGCGGCATCGGATCCGCATGGGCGCCGGCAAGGACGGCCGCATCACGGCGTTCGGACATGAGGCCTGGGAGGTGACGTCACGCCCTGACCCTTATGTCGTCGGCGGCACGTCCGCCACCGCGCGCATGTACAATTACGGCGCCGTTCTGACGCATGTTTCGCTGGTTCATGCCGACCGCAACACGCCTGGCTACATGCGATCGCCGCCGGAGACGCCTTATGTCTACGCGCTGGAAAACGCCATGGACGAAATGGCTGTGGCCCTCGGCATGGATCCTGTCGAGTTTCGTCGCATCAATGAACCGGAGAAGGAGCCCATCGGAGGCAAGCCATTTTCCAGCCGCTCACTCATCAAGTGCTACGACCAGGCGTCGGAGGCCTTTGGCTGGTCGAAGCGCGATCCCAAGGTCGGCTCTATGCGCGACGGCGACTGGCTGGTCGGGATGGGCTGTGCGACGGCGATCTATCCGACTGCCGCCGCGCCCTGCGCGGCCCGGGTTCGTCTCACCGCCGACGGCGAGGTTCGGATCCAGTGCGGCTCCCATGAAATCGGCACCGGCGTTCGCACCATCGCCGGCCAGATGGCGGCCGAAAGACTGGGCATCGGCATGGACAAGATCAGCGTCGAGATGGGCGACAGTGCCTTGCCGCCGGCTCCCGTGTCGGGCGGATCGATCTCGACCGCCAGTGTCTGCTCGGCGGTCATGAAAGCCTGCGACGCGATACGCGGAAAGCTGTTCGCCGCCGCTGCGGGCAAGGGGGGCTCCGCTGGCCGGTTCGGGCAATGCGAAGCTGGACTTGAAGGACGAAGAGGTCGTCACCGAGACCGGCAAGTCCGCAAAGCTGGCTGATGTCTTCAAGGCTATGCAAGTCGGCGCCATCGAGGAATATGCCGAGTTTGCGCCGAAGGGTTCTTCGCCTGAAGCCCTCAGCAAACTCTATGCCGGACAGTCGGAATTTCATGGTGGAGAGAACGACGAAGATTCGGTCAAATATGCCTTTGGCGCCGAGTTCGTCGAAGTGCGCATCAACAGCTATACACGCGAAATCCGGGTCCCGCGCATCGTCGGGGCCTTCGCCGCCGGGCGCATCATGAACACGCGCACCGCGCGCAGCCAGCTGATGGGTGGCATGATCTGGGGCATCGGCCAGGCGTTGCACGAGGCGACGGAAATCGATCAGCGACACGCGCGCTACGTCAACCGCGACCTGCAGGACTATCTCGTACCGGTCAACGCCGACATCAAACAGGTCGACGTTATCCTGGTCCCCGAAATCGACCATCAGGTCAACCCTGCCGGCGTCAAGGGTTTGGGCGAACTCGGCAATGTCGGAACGGCTGCTGCCGTGGCGAGTGCCGTCTATCATGCCACCGGCAAGCGCATTCGCGATCTGCCGATCAGAATAGACGATTTGATAGGCTGACGATCAAGAGTTCTGGACGAAGCATGGAACTCGTAACCCATAAGAAATTCAAAAACGGAAAGTTGATGCCGTGGGGAAAAGGCACGGTCGTCTCCGGAGCAAGGGGATTTGTCTACCTTTGCGGAAATACGGCAACCGCCGAAAATTATGATCCGACCGGAAAGAGAGGAGGGGGATTCACTGGCGATGCGGCGGCACAGTGGCGCGCAATTCTGGCGAACATCAAATCAGATCTGGAAGAACTCGGCAGCGCGCTCGACTATCTCATCCGGCTGACCTTCTTCATCAAGGGGCCATTTCCCGATGGCGGCGTTCTGAGTTCACCCAATTTTCGTCTCGACGTACTGGACGAGTTCTTTGCCGAGCATTGCCCGAAGCACTGCAGCTATAACAACCCGCCGCCTTCGGAGGTGATCGGAGTTGCAGCGCTTGCGCAAGCCGACATCGTCGTTGAAATTGTTGCGGTGGCGGCGTTGCCTGACTGAAGAATTTCGCATGCAGCGCTGGCTTGATTGACTTGGCTCTCGCGTGTCACTCCGGGGCTGTGGCGGGAGCCGTGTAACGGCGGCGCACGGCATCAAGCACCCGCTTGCGGCTCTCCTCCGCCGACAGGGTCTTGTCCTCTTCCGCCTGGGCGGTTTCGCGCGCCAGATCCTTGTCCCTGATCTGATGTCGAAACCATTTGGAATAGTCGCCGGTGCGCAAATGAAACTCCCAGGTCTTGTCATCTATGCCCTCGGCGATCTGAGCGAAGATCATCAGATTGTGAGCCCTGAGATTCATCGCATTCTCAGGGCCATGGAAATAGAAGCTGCCGGCTTCGTCGAGCTGGCCTTCGGCATATTTCCGGCTGTGCCGCTTGAGTGACTGACGTGGTTCGACCACTTTGACCGTCTTGACTTTTTTGCCTGCCTGCGGCCGCCAGAACAGCACGCGCGCACCTTTCGGGCTGGGGATGACTTTCGGCGGCTCAATGCCGGTTTCACGGCAGAAGACCTTCACGACGTCCTTTGCCTTGGGGCCAAGCGCAATGATGGCTGTCACCAGGCGCAAGGCGTCTGTCGAGATCGCCTCGGGGTGAACGGTGATCAGGATTGTGCCAGGCAATTCCAATGAAAGAACCGCCCGCGTATCGTCGCGCCGCTTGGGCAGAAGATGATGCGCTTCATCGATCACGAGCCAGTGCGGTCTCGCGGTGCGCCGGCGGAAACTGCTGAGGCCAGGCAGCAGGTCGGCAAAGAAATCCGGCCTCTCGTCGACCCGCAGGGCCAGTCCATTGACGACTATATTGCTGTCGGCCTTGGCGATCAGATCCAGCACTTGCGCCTTTGTCGGCGCGCTTGAGCCGTCTCCCAGGCGAACGGCGCCTTCGAGGCCATCATAGTCGCCTTCGGGATCGAAGACACAAAACTGAAAGCCGCTTTCGACGAAGCGTTCGGTCAGCGCGGTGGCCAAGGTGGATTTACCGATACCGGAACTCCCGGCAATGAGGATCGTGTCGCTCGGCGACAGGTAGGTATCATCGCCGCCAGATGATCCAAGAACGATGCCGTCATGGCGCTTCGGCACTATCGCGTGATCACGCTTTATCAGCTTTGCGATCAGTTGCTCCACGCCTTTGCCTCGGGCGCCAGGCATGATCAGGTTGGCTGTATCCTTGACCGCCGGAATTGCATTGTCGACGGCGACGCTGCAGCCACAGGCTTGCAGGAACGCATGATCGTTCTCGGCGTCGCCGACGCCGACGACGTTGTGCGGCGAAAGTCGAAGGTCCTGAAGGGCCGCGGCGAGCCCGGTGGCTTTGTTGATGCCGCTCGGCAGGATCATCACCGCGCCCTTGTTGAAGATGATTTCCAGTTCGAGACCCATCTTCTTGATGACCTCAAGCACGGTCGCTTGATGCGGTTCCCAGGTCGCGACGATCGATCGTCCGACCGAAAGCGGCTTGACGCCCTGCCTCTTCAACCTGGCGACGAATTTGGGCTCGGGCGGCGGGGCGATCACCCGCTCTTCCTCGCTGGCCGGCGTGTAGATCATCGCGCCATTCTCAGCGACGACCTTGTCGAAGAGGCTAAGCTCGGGAAAGACGCCCTTGAGATCGGGCAGCTCACGCCCGGTGACGAGAACCAGCTTGCGGCCGCTTTTCTTGAACCGCTCAAGCGCAGTGAGCGTTTTCTTGGCGACGACCCCATCATGAGCCAGCGTGCCGTCATAGTCAGTCGCCAATGCAATGAAATACATTCCGCCAACCCTTCTCGGTTCCGATTGCTCTGCGACTAGAACGTGTGATCGAGACAAAGGCTCCCCACCGACCGGATCGCAGGCCTTGGAGAAGGGGGAACGGGTCCGCCCTCGGAAATCAGGAACTCCTTCGGTGCCGGCACGTTGACCAGACAAGCCGGGAACCGTCCCGGTCTTTGTTGGCGGCGCAAACCCCGTCGCCGAAATCCACACCAAGCGCAATGAAAGGTAAGGCCATGGGCTTCTTTTCGAAGGACATAAAGACACTCGACGATCTCTTCGTGCACACGCTGCGCGACATCTATTACGCCGAAAAGCAGATCGAGAAAGCGCTGCCGAAGATGATCGACAAGGCAACCGACCCGCAATTGAAAGCCGGATTTGAAAAGCACCTCGATCAGACGAGAGGCCATGTCGAGCGCGTCGAACAGGTGTTTGAGTTGCATGGCGTCAAGGCCAAGGAGGTCAACTGTCCGGCAATCGACGGCATTCTCGAGGAGGCCGACGACGTGAGCGGTGACGTCGATGACAAGGAGGTTCTCGATGCGGCGCTGATTGCTTCGGCGCAGGCCGTCGAACACTACGAGATGACGCGCTACGGCACGCTCATCGCCTGGGCAAAGCAGCTTGGCCGCACCGACTGCGCCAATGTGCTGGCCAAGAATCTCAAGGAAGAACAGGCGACAGATCGCAAGCTAACCGAAATGGCGGAAAGCAAGATCAACCTGCAGGCAGCCGAATAAGGCTGCAATCCGGCCGGCTGGTAACTCGGCCGGCCGGATTGCCGGTAGGTTCCATCCCGTCAGCGAGACGGGTCGACGCCCAGTGCCGCTGATTGCTTGCGCAGCGCCTCACCGTCATCCTGCGGCACATGCCGAGCAGACCCTGCGGTTTCCGTGTAGATGCGATACGCTACACAAGCGAACGCCACCATGAAAAGCAGACGGCCCATCCATCCTACTCCTTCGTTGCGGACTTCGTTTCGGCCATCCTCAGTACCCTCCGACGACGGGCAAGATTTCGCCGGTGATGTAGCTCGAGCAATGCGGCGAAGCGAGGAACACATAGGCCGGCGCGAGCTCTTCCGGTTGCGCTGGTCGTTTCATTGGCGTGTCCGCGCCGAATTTCGAGACGTCGTCAGCTTCCTTGTCCGACGGATTGAGCGGCGTCCACACCGGACCCGGTGCTACCGCATTCACCCTTATGCCCCTGCCGATGAGATTGCCCGACAGGGCCCGCGTGAAAGCATGGATGCCGCCCTTGGTCATCGAATAGTCGACCAGCTGTTTTGAACCGTCGATACCGGTTACCGAACCGGTGTTGATGATCGCCGAACCGGGTTTCATGTGCGGCACCGCTTCCTGCGCCATATGAAAATAGCCGTAAAGATTGGTCTTCAACGTCGTGTCGAAATGTTCTTCGGTGAGCTCGCCGAAGTCGCTGGAATGGATCTGGAACGCAGCATTGTTGACCAGCACGTCGATGCGGCCGAATTTTTCAACGGTCTCCATGACCGCCTTGTGGCAGTGGCTGCGTTCGCTGACATCGGCCTTGACCAGGAGGCAGCGTCGTCCCTCCTTTTCCACCGCGGATTTGGTCTCTTCAGCGTCCTTGTCCTCGGCCAGATAGACGATCGCGACGTCGGCGCCCTCGCGGGCGAACAACACCGCCACCGAGCGGCCGATGCCCGAATCGCCGCCCGTGATGAGCGCTACCTTTTGGTTGAGTTTTTTCGATCCGAGATAGTAAGGCGCATCGTACAGCGGCGCCGGCTCTATGGCCCATTCATGTCCCGGTTTGGGCTGATGTTGCTCAGGGAAGGGGGGCTCGGGATATTCGCGGGCGCCAGCCTGCATGGCGCCTTGAAGCTTCCCATCGCCTTTCGATTTGTCCTTGGCATCGATGCCACGTTGGATATGGCGCTGCTTGGCCGCTTCACCGGCTATTTCCGACTTCATCTGCATGATCGTCTCCTTGGCTTGGAGAGAAAACAACGCATGTCGGCCAAAAAGGTTTGCGCAAAAGATCGACTGCAGAGAGGATTCCGACCAGCGGTTGGCAATGCGTGGCGACGACATCGCCAACTGCAACAATTCAGCTGCAATGCAGCCGCACCAGCCACCGCCGCGATGGGATCGAGCATCTGGGGCTTGCCCGCTGCCTGCGCCGCCTTGGCGGCGAGCCCAACGTGATGATGTGGACTGGGAAGCTCTTGCGTCGCGTGCGCAAAGCAGCGCCATCCGGTCTGCTCCGGGCGGAGCGCCGGAATTCTATCTTGGCGAGAGGCCGTCGAGCAGGAAGTCGAGGCCTCTTCGGAAGGCGCCATCCCAATCGTTGTCCAACAGCAGACGAGAGCGTTCGATTGTCGGGTAGTGTTCGCTGAGATGTGTAAGACGCTGCTGTGCGGCTGCCCTGTCTTCTTCCGAGAGATCGAAGCTTGCCCGGGTGAGGGTGGCGCCCATCACATAGTTCCAGAGCGACCATATCGCGGCGTTCAGATCCGCGTCCGCAACACCGGCTCTGGACAAGGTCTTGCTCAGCATTTCCAGGCGACCGAGAATGTTCCGGCCGAGCGCCCGGCGCGGCAACAGCGATGCCGACCAAGGATGGCGCAACATTCTGGCGCGCCAGTCTTCGAGCATATGAACGACGTCTCCGCGCCAGTCCGGAGACTCACCTGTTTCAGGCGATCCGCGATGTTCGAGCACCGAATCGACTGCTAGATCAAAGACATCCTCCTTGTTGTCGACGTGCCAATATAGGCTCATCACACCCGAGCCGAGGCGATCGGCCAGCCGACGCATTGTCAATCCGTCTATGCCCTGGGCGTCCAGCAGTTCCACCGCGGTCGCCACGATACGCTCTCGAGACAGCGGCGGCTCGCTGCTCGCTTGCTGCACGGGCTGGAGCGACACGCTTATCCGTTGATCCCCTTTGCTCCGGGCGCCGCTGCGTTTGGCTATCATCCGTCGTCCTCGCTTTTTCAGGACATCGATTTTGACCGGCAACGCGACAAATGTCGATCTTGAACGATTGACTCGTACGACGTACCATACGATGACTCGTACATCGCACGATTCACGTAGCGATTAGGTTAAAGTTCAATCTGCAGGCGCCAGGGTAGGTTGCTCGCAGGCTGCGGAGCCAAGCGAAAAACCATGTCACGCGCAATCAAGCATCTGCTTATCGGAGGGCTAATCATCATGACCATTGCAGTCCCCACTGCGTCGCCGGCGAACGAGTTCAAGCTGACTATTGTCAATCCACAGGCGCTCTACGACCCGTCGCCGAATGGCTACAGCACCGCCGTAATCGCACCGCTCGGAGCTCGGATCGCCTACATCTCCGGGCAGGGCGGCCAAGACAGCACAGGAACCTTGTCACCGGATTTCGCCGTCCAGGTGAAGCAGGCCTACGCAAATTTGCATGCTGCGCTTGAGGGCATCGGCGCCAAGCCGGATCAGGTGGCGAAGCTCACGGTCTTCGTGGTCGACCACGACATGTCCAAGCTCGAGGTGTTGACCAGGAACGTCAAGGACATGTTCGGCGAGGCGCTGCCGGCGCAGACTCTGGTTCCCGTTCCCAAGCTTGCAATCGATCCCATGCTTTTCGAGGTGGAGGCCACCGTTATTCTGGAATAGTCGCTCCGATTGACCCGATCGTTCGAACAAAGAGTCGAGCGCGCTGCCGACGGCTGCGCGCTCACAATGTCGAGCGGATGTTTCCAAGCCTCACGTGTTTCCAGGCTGAAGCCTCCAAGGGAACTGGAAAGTGAAGTCGGGGACCGCCGCATCCATGCCGCTCGCCGTATCCAAAAGTCGCATAAGATAGATTATGGAACTAATGCATGGGCCAAGAACTGTAAATTGCCGCTGGTTCTCATAGGCTTGAGCCGATTGTGGCGTATTGCCTTGAGCGGATCGCCAACGCTAGGCTGTCGAAATGAAGATGGCAAACAGCGAGATCGAAGCGGCAATCGAAGTGTTCGTGCATGGCTTCAGCGCTGATAGGAGCCGCACCTTTCCTTACGAGGCCAGCCGCGTTGGACCATTGTGGTTGATGCGCGATGCCGAACGCAAGAATCCTCGCGATTACCGCGGCGAAGAATGGGTCGTCCATGACGTCGCCGCTCAAGAGACCGATGCCGTCGTGCGGCAGCATGCACGGCCGGGCTTTGCCATTTCCGTTGTGATCGCGAACGACGATCCGGACGGGCCGACACGAACCGCCTACAAAGCTCTCGGCTACCGGCTGCTGCGGACCGAAGGCTTTTTCGTCCACCGATTGCACCGGATTCCGAACCCGCCATCGATTGCTTCGGTCGAACGCGTGCAGACGGCCGAACGGGCGGCACAGTTGGGAAAGATCATCCGCAGGCAGCCGATCCCAGACGATTTGCTCGGCGACACCGCGCCGTTCCGCCAGTATGTGGCAATCGACGGCGCCGACATCGTTGGGCGCGTTCGCAGCCTGGATGCCGTGGGAGCCACCTGGTGTTCGAGCATGTATGTCGAGCCGTCGCACCGGCGTCGCGGCATTGGTCAGGCTTTGATATCGAAAATGTTGCACGACGATCGCGCGCGCGGGTCAAGGTACTCGGTGCTGGCAGCAACCCATGCCGGGGCGCTGCTTTATCCCCGGATGGGCTACGAGCGGATCGGAACGCTGCTGATATTTGCACCAAGGAGCCGAAAGCCCTCATGAAGCTCTATTCGCATCGTGCTGATTCATAAGGGATTTCTATAACCATGCCGTCATAGGCGGGTTCGACATTGGCTGGTGTCTCGGCCATCACCGAGACGTAGTCGAGCGGCACGTGCATATGTGTCAGCACCGCATGTATCGGCGCCAGCCGCTGGATCCATTCGAGCGCTTCGCCAAGTGACAGATGACTTGGATGCGTCCGGTACTGCAGCGCGTCGATGATCAGCACGTCGAGGTCGCCCAGCCGTTCGGCGGTGGGTTCCGGAAAGTCGCTGATGTCGGGGCAATAGGCGAGACCGCCAATGCGGAAACCGAGCGATACGATGTCGCCGTGGATCTGCGGCAGCGGCTCGAGGGTGAGGGTACCCCCCTCTCCTTCGACGACCACCGGCCTGGTGTGCTCGATGAGATGCGGCCTGACGATCGGCGGATAGGAACTGCCTTGCGGCGTCTCGAAACAGTATCCGAACGCTTCCCGCAGCCGAAGCATCGTCGCCCTGTCGGCATGGACGTCGATGAGCTGGCGCTGATCGAGGACGAAACCGCGCAGATCGTCGATGCCATGGATATGGTCGGCATGCGGGTGGGTATAGACGACCGCATCGACACGTTTAACGCCGGCCAGCAGCATCTGCTGCCGAAAATCCGGCCCCGTGTCGATGACGACAGTCGTTCGGCTGCCGTTCGCCGCGATCCGCTCGACGAGCGCGGCGGCACGGGTGCGCCGGTTCCTGGGGTTGTCGGGGTCGCAATTGCCCCAATCGCCGGTGATGCGCGGCGTACCTGGGGACGAGCCGCAGCCGAGAATGGTGAGGCGCAGCCGGTCAGTCATCGTTCAGGCACTTTGC
>NZ_RZQE01000930.1:0-1052 GCF_004022955.1 Mesorhizobium sp. M7A.F.Ca.US.002.01.1.1
CCATAGCCTGCAGGCTGTCGCGCCACGCGCATTCGGATTTCTGGCGTACCGGCGATGACGAACCCGAGATGATCCGGTGGCTCAGCTGGGGCAAAGAGCACTTCGCACTCGCTTGCGACACGGTGCATTTCGAACGTGGGACGAAACAGCGGTACGGCATCGGCCCGATCGATCAGAAGCGGGTGGAGGAGGGCCTGAACCAATTCCATACGGCTGCGGCAATACTCGACGCCGTGCTTGCCGAGCGGCAGTGGCTGGTCGGCAATTCGGTTTCCTATGCCGATTTTCGAATGGCGACCTTCCTACCGTTCAACGACGCCGCCAGACTGCCGCTCGACGACTATCCCTCTGTCAGCCGCTGGTACCGTCGACTTGAAGACATCGACGCCTGGCGTGACCCTTTCAAAGGGATGGATGCACCCGAATTGCCGCCGGTGCCGCAAATGGCCGTCGCGGACCAGCGGTGAGAACGCGCGCGAAGAGCAGCGCAGCAGGCCGAACCTACCAAGGCGATGATGTGCGGGGGACCGGATGAACATCTATGTCCTGAGCGTGATCGAAGGACAGGAATGGGTCCTTCCTCGGCAGGCGGACGACTACCAGCTGTTTTCGACGCTCTGCGGCCGGAAGCAGACACAATGGCATCCGCCCAGGATGGAGATCCTGCGCGAACACGACGACGGTACGCTCCGGCAATATTCAGATTTTCCATGGCTTGGCGAGCATGTGCTCATCCTGCGGGCGAGGGCGTCGAAATTGCTTCGGCCAACCCTCGAACCGTACGGTGAATTCCTGCCGCTTCCTGCTGACGAGCCAATATCGCTCTTCAATGTCACCACCGTGATCGATGCGCTGGACGAGGAACGTTCAAAGATCGTTCGCTTTGACGATGGCGGCATCATGGTGATCGAAAGCCTCGTCCTTCGAGCGGACGCAATCGGCGGTACCGAGATATTCAAGCTGCCCGAGCGTGCCGACGGGGTGCGAATATCCGATATTTATCTGCAGGAGACGATCGTACGCCGGATCGGGGAGCTTGGGCTCAAGGGCAT
>NZ_RZQE01000931.1:0-1051 GCF_004022955.1 Mesorhizobium sp. M7A.F.Ca.US.002.01.1.1
CGTGCGAGCCGGTCAAACGCTTGCTCGCCTCGACGCGACCTTCGCCTCCGCTGACCTTGCTGCGCTGACGACACAGGTCTCGACACTTGAAGCCGAAGTGGCCCGTTTGAAAGCGGAAGCCGACGGAAAGCCCTTCAGCTATGACGGTCTGGACCCGAGTTGGACCCTGCAGGCATCAATCTTCGATCGTCGAAAAGCCGTCTACGACGCCAAGCTGTCGAGTTTTGACCGGCAGAGCGATGAACTCAGTTCCGTGATCTCGCGTTCCCGGTCCGATGCTGACGGCTACCGCCAGCGACTGGCCGTCGCGGCTTCGATCGAACGGATGCGCAAGCAACTGGAAGCAAGACAGGTGGGCAGCCGCCTCAATACGCTTCTGGCCGAGGACAACTGGGCAGAGATGTCCCGGGCGCTCGGCAACGCCGAGCAGACATCGGAAGCTGCCAAGCGACAACAGGCGACGGTGGCCGCCGACCGCGATGGCTACATCCAGAGCTGGCGCGCGGAAGTCTCGCAAGGCCTGTCGGAGGCGGGCTCGCGTATGTCCGATGCCCGTGAGCTTCTCAACAAGGCAAAGCTGCGTAAACAGTTGGTTGAGCTGAAAAGCGATGCAAACGCCATCGTTCAGTCAGTGGCGAAGGTTTCCGTCGGGTCGATCCTGCAATCGGGTGACCGGCTGATGACCCTGGTGCCGGACGACGCGGTGCTTGAAATCGAAACGAACATTGTCGGCCGTAGCAGTGGGTTCGTCCACGTCGGTGACCCCGTGGCCATCAAGTTCGACACCTTTCCATATTCGCAATATGGCCTCGCGCATGGCACTGTGCGCACGGTGAGCCCGGATTCCTTCTCGGCCCGGGAACAGGCGCGCGACCCGAACAGCTCGTTGGCCATGCTGCCCCCGGACGCTGACCTGTTTTACCGCACGCAGATTTCCATCGACGAGGTCGCCCTCCATGGTGTGCCCGCAAGTTTCACGATCGTCCCTGGCATGCCGGTAACCGCTGACGTCAAGGTCGGCCGCCGTACCGTGCTGAAGTATATTCTCGGC
>NZ_RZQE01000932.1:0-1045 GCF_004022955.1 Mesorhizobium sp. M7A.F.Ca.US.002.01.1.1
CGAACTTGGTCGGGTCGACCTTGCCGGCGATCGCCGATTGGACGGCGGTGACGATCTCGTCGGCCTTGGCCGTTGCCGCCAAGCCGGCGGCCTGGGCGAATTTGGTGCGATCGGCAACGACGGTGTTTACCGCCGCCAGGATCTCGTCCGGCTTGGCCGTTTCGGTAAGGCCGGCAGCCCTGGCGATCGACGTGCTGCTGGTCAGGTGGGCGTTGATGGCGGCAACGATGCCGTCTTCATTGGTGCCTTTGGCAAGACCAAGGGCGGCAAGGATCTTATCCATGCTGGCTCCATTTTCGTTTGAGGTGAAAAGTGCACTCGCCGCGACCGCGACCAAGTCGAGGTTCGGCGTGTTCGTCAGGCCGGCCATACGGATGGCGAGCACCCGGCCGGAGGTTTTCTCGTGAAAGAAAACGGGCGAGAGATAGCGGTACTCTTTTGCCTTGATCGCGGTTGCCGCTGCGGCGGTCCATTCGACCCGGCCATAGATGCCGTCGTCCTGGACCTTCAGCTCCTTGATCCAGCCGGCAGCCGGCGCTTTGCCGCCGACGCCGGGCACCGCGCCGAAGATGGCCTGGTGGTCATAGTCGATGACTGGTTCGGTCGAGCCGGCGAGCTGCCGCGAGTTGGCGGCGATCTGTTCCATCGACGCCTTGTCGCCTGTGGTCCATGGACCTTGGCCGTTGCGGCCGGTGAACGTGCCGGCCGGTACAAGCTGAAGCCAGATGTCGCCTTCCGCGTCGACGGCGGTCAGCGCCGTCGAGTGCGAAGCGACCAGGGCGGCCGAAAGAAGTGCGGCAAGTGCGTTGTGCATCGCCGGACATTGGCCCGGCCGCTGCCTTCAAATCATGCCCGCCATGGCGGGCGGTGGTCGATGCCTGGGGGATCGAACTGGCGGGACTGGTGCTGAGCTGTCCGGCCGCCGAATTCGCAGCTGAACGGTAGCCGACAGGCGGCCGAGCGGCAAGCTATCAAAGATTCGTTTTCACCATTGCCTCGCTCGCCGCCGGATGGGCCCTAAAATCGGTTTTGAACGGGTCTACAG
>NZ_RZQE01000933.1:0-1037 GCF_004022955.1 Mesorhizobium sp. M7A.F.Ca.US.002.01.1.1
CTAGGTGTGAGCTTTCGAGAGGTTGTCCATTCGGACCGGACCGAGGAGACTGGAGTTACCACGCTTCAGCATCCATCGGAGGGTCCGAATGAACATCCACAAGAATGCCCGTCTCACACCGCTGCGTCGAGAGGAGATGGCGTTATCGGTGATAGAAGGCGCTTTTTCCAAAGCCCATGCGGCGCGCGTCTATGGCGTGTCGGCCAAGATCGTGGCGCGCTGGGTCGAGCGCTATAAGACCAAAGGGCGGGCCGGCATGGTCGACCGCTCGTCGCGGCCCACCGTCATGCCGAGCCTGACCGAACAGTCCGTGGCCGAGCGCATCGCAGCCTTGCGTCGCCAGCGGCTGACCGGCAAGCACATCGCCCATGAGGTCGGCGTCTCGCCCGCCACCGTCAGCCGGGTTCTCAAGCGTGCCGGGCTGTCGCGGCTCAGGGATATCGAGCCGGCCGAACCGGTCCGGCGCTACGAGCGGGAGCATCCCGGCGAGATGATCCATATCGACATCAAGAAGCTCGGCCGCTTCAGCCAAGTCGGCCATCGTATCACCGGCGATCCGCAAAAGGGCAAGTCGCGCGGCGCCGGCTGGGAGTTCGTCCATGTCTGCATCGACGACGCGTCCCGCATCGCCTTCTCGCAAATCCTGCCCGACGAGAAAAAGGAGTGCGCCATCGCCTTCCTCAAGGCCGCGGTCGCCTATTACGCCAGCCTCGGCGTCACGATAGCCCGCGTCATGACCGACAACGGCTCCTGCTACAGATCAAAGGCCTTCGCCAAGGCCTGCCGCGATCTCGGCCTCAAGCACGTCACGACAAGACCCTATACGCCCAAGACCAATGGCAAGGCCGAGCGCTTCATCCAGACAGCACTGCGCGAATGGGCCTACGCCATTGCCTATCCGACATCCGATCATCGTGCCGCCGAACTGCCTGTCTGGCTGCACAGATACAATTGGCATCGTCCACATGGCAGCCTAAAGTCAAAAACGCCTATCAGTCGCCTCGCCCTGATCGAGGACAACCTGTTGAAGCTCCACA
>NZ_RZQE01000934.1:0-1037 GCF_004022955.1 Mesorhizobium sp. M7A.F.Ca.US.002.01.1.1
GTGCTGGGTGGCGTTGATCGCCTGGCGGGCAAGCTGCTCGCCGGCACGGATCTCGGGCAGCCGACGATTTTCCTCGTCTTCCGCATCGTCGTCCTTCTGGTCGGTGTATGCGGCGATGAAACCGTCGAACCGAACGACCGAACCGACGGCACGCAGCTCCGCGGTGCGCGATCCATTGACCGCCTCGATCTCTGCGGTGGTGCGCTCGATTTCGGCCGGCTGCATCTGGCTGGCGATGGCGCGCTTCCAGATCAGCTCATAGAGCCGCATCTGGTCGGAATCGAGATATTGCCTGACCGATGCCGGGGTGCGCATGAAATCCGTCGGGCGGATCGCTTCGTGCGCTTCCTGGGCGTTCTTGGCTTTGGCCGTATATTGGCGCGGCTTTTCCGGCAGGTATTTCGGACCGAATTCCTTGGCAATGGCATCGCGTGCGGCGTCGATCGCCTCGGGTGCCATCTGTACGCCGTCGGTTCGCATATAGGTGATCAGACCGGTGGTCTCACCGCCGATCTCCATGCCTTCATAGAGGCGTTGCGCCACCTGCATGGTGCGGCTGGCCGAGAAGCCGAGACCCGACGAGGCGGCCTGCTGCAGCGTCGAGGTGGTGAAGGGCGGGCCGGGATTGCGCTTGGTCGGCTTGGCTTCCACCGACACCGCCTTGAAGGTCGCGCCTTCGAGCATCGACTTGATGTCGTCGGCCTGCGCCTTGTTTGAAATGTCGAGCTTTTGCAGCTTCTTGCGATCGAAGGCGGTCAGCCGCGCTTCGAAATTCTCGTTGCGCGGCGTGCCCAGCAGTGCAGCGATCTGCCAGTATTCCTCGCGGATGAAGCGCTCGATCTCGGATTCGCGGTCGCAGACGAGACGCAGCGCAACCGACTGGACGCGTCCGGCCGAACGGGCGCCCGGCAGTTTGCGCCACAGCACCGGCGACAGCGTGAAGCCGACGAGATAATCCAGCGCCCGGCGGGCGAGATAGGCATCGACCAGCGGCGCATCGATCTGGCGCGGATTGGCCATCGCTTCCAGCACCGACG
>NZ_RZQE01000935.1:0-1035 GCF_004022955.1 Mesorhizobium sp. M7A.F.Ca.US.002.01.1.1
GTTCATGAAGCGGCCATTGTCGACTTCATAGACCATGAAACCTGGCCGGTCGGGGCTGGGATAGGCATAGCGGTCGAGCAGTTCCCTGAGATGCGGGGGGGCCGCTTCGTATTTGTCCATGGGGACCAGTCGGTCGAAATCCGGATCGAGCCGCCAGATCGAAGCCCCTTTCCTGATCGGCTCCGCAGCGAACACGCCGACGCCTTCGATCGCACTCGCAGTCACATAGGTTCTGATCAACAACATAGTTCCAGACCCCGCTTTTGGACAGAAACGGCATCGCCAAATCGCGGCGAAAAATCAAGACCGGCCGTCTGCCTGGCGGCTATGAACATGCATTCCGGACGCGAAAAGTCTTCACGTCCGGTTGATCGACACGCCGCCATCGGCAAACAGAGCGGCTCCGGTGGTAAAGCTCGAGGCATCGGAGGCGAGATAGAGCGCCGAGCGAGCGATCTCCTCCGGCATAGCGACACGCTTCAAAGCATGCAGGCCTTCGACGAAGGCCCGTGATTCCGGGGTCTTGAAGGTTGCCGCCGGCGTGTCTGTGCCGCCGGGCAGCAGCGCGTTGACCCGCACGCCTTTCGGGCCGTATTCGGCGGCAAGCACCTGTGTCAGTCCGATCAGGCCGGCCTTGCTCGCGGCATAACTGGTCATGCCTGGCATGCCGACTGTGTGGCCGACGAAGGTGGAGGTGAAGATCAGCGAACCACCGCCACGCTCGACCATTGCCGGCACCTGGTATTTGGCGCCGAGAAACGCGCTGGTGAGATTGGTGTCGAGCGTCTCGCGCCAGCCTTCCAGCGGCAGTTCGGCTATCGGTCCCATCAGGCCGACAGCGCCGGCATTGTTGAAGGCGATGTCGAGCCCGCCGAATTTTTCGACCGCCAGATCGACAAGGGCCTTTGCGTAGGCTTCGTCGCGGACATCGCCGGCAAGCGCGATGGCGATGCCATCGGCATCCGCGATTTCGGCGACAAGCGCGTCGAGCTCGGCCTGGCGGCGGGCGGCGACGATGACCTTGGCGCCTTCCTC
>NZ_RZQE01000936.1:0-1023 GCF_004022955.1 Mesorhizobium sp. M7A.F.Ca.US.002.01.1.1
ACAGCGGCACGTCGATACGGGCAACGTTGCCCGACGGAATTTCACCCAGCGCCCGGCGCACACGCGCCTGTCCTTCGCTGCGGTCGGTGCGCGCCGTCAACAGGACCAGGATGTGGGTGTTGGCGATGCGCCGGCCAAGAAAGCGGACGAAATCGAGCGTCGCGTCGTCCGCCCAATGCAGATCCTCGATTACCAGAAGCGTCGGCTGGGTCCTTGTCTCGAACACGTCGAGGGCACCGGAGAACAGTGGCAGCCGCTGACCCTGCCTGGCGTCGATCGCCTGCGGCATCGCCCATTGCGCCTCGCGGGCGAGGTCATAGAGCGGTCCGAGCGGATCGGGGATCGACAGGTCCTCGCAGGCGCTGCGCAAGATGCGCGTAGCCTTGGCCGCGCCGGCGACGAAGGCCTCGACCAGTGCGGTCTTGCCGGCGCCGGCCTCGCCCGACAACGCCACCACGCTGCCGCGACCACGCGCGGCTTCGGCGAGAAGTCCGTCAAGCTGCTCCAGCTGTGTCTGCCGTTCCAGAAGCATGATCGTCCGCTTTTCGTGATCCGGGTCGCTGCCGCACCCCGCTTTCGTCAGGCAGGATAGCGCGGCCCGGTATCGGCTTTGTGGCTCCAGCAGTGAACGCCGTTAACATGGGGAATCGTCCCACGAAACATAGGGAAAGGTTCCGATGCGCGCCCCTGGCGAGCGTGATCAATGTCCTCCGCGCTCAAAACCGGGCGTGAAACAGTAAAAAAGGAACCTGATATGCCTCGCTATGTGGTTGAACGTACATTTCCCAACGGCCTCAGCGTGCCGGTGAACGACGCCGGCGCCGATGCGCTGGGCGGCGTCATCATGCGCAACGCGGAGAAAGGCGTGACCTGGGTGCAGTCCTTCGTCTCGCCCGACAAGAAGCAGAGCTTCTGCATCTATGACGCGCCTTCGCCGGAAGCGATCCGCAGCACGGCCCAGAAAAACGCGCTGCCTGTCGACAAGATCACGGAGGTGCGGGTTCTTGACCCTTACTTTTACCG
>NZ_RZQE01000937.1:0-1013 GCF_004022955.1 Mesorhizobium sp. M7A.F.Ca.US.002.01.1.1
AGCTCATAGTGAAGAATTATCTTATCGCTGCCGCCGCCGGTCTGTCCTCGTCGCCGGTATTGGTGCGGCCATCGCAGAGGACGTCATCGTGGTTGCTCCCAAACAGCAGACCGACCTACGCGAATACTGCACAAGCAGCATCTTGCGTCGATCAGCCTGCCGGGCGTCGAACTCAATGTCGGTTCGGCTCTGCCCGACACCATCGAACCTGCATGCGCTCGACGTGCCCAACGTGAGATACAAGTACGTCGTCGTTGCAGATCACGCGATTCTGGTTGATCCGGATTACCCGCAGGATCGTGCAGGTTATCGATTGACCAGCCCTCGAAGGAACAAACGCCTTGCTGATGTGTTGATAGACACATCGAACACCTTGAGTGTTTGGTCGCTAAAAAGTCCGCTTCCAAAGTCCCCCTCTGGAGTGCGGGTTTTTTGCGCCTCCCACCCTACCCATGCCGGTGTGCCTTCCGATCCGAACTGGTCGTTGGGAGGGTTTCCAGAAACCTTGCCCAAGGGGCTGAGCACTCCGATGGCGCCAAGGGCGGCCGGCCGGCCGCCCTGATGCGATGATGATGTTCAAGGTCCTGGTTCTGCAGGCGCTCTGCAGTCTCTCGGACGACCAGGCCGAGTTCCAGATCCATGACCGACTTGATTCTGTGCAGGTCGCCGCCCGGCGGCCGCATGTGACGTAACCGACCTCTGTCCGCTTTGGGCCAATCCAGGCCCCATGTCATCGAGTTGAACGTCCGGAATTTGCTCAGCGTGCCCAGAAGCTGCCAACCTGCTTCCGGCCCACTTCGGTCATTCACGGCCGATAGCCGAAGTGAGCCATTGCTGTTGACGTCGAAAACACATGGGCCGCCACTACATGTTCGCCTTTTGTGCTTCGAAAGTCGCATACAGAGGCAGACTTGAATTCGTGCAATAATTCAATCTGTTCGCTTGAGGTCGCCGGCGAGTTCCGTTGCGGCCGAGATTACCCGTAGCATCTGGGCATCCGGCGCTGCAGTCGC
>NZ_RZQE01000938.1:0-1010 GCF_004022955.1 Mesorhizobium sp. M7A.F.Ca.US.002.01.1.1
CCCGTCGCCAGCCGTTTCGCCGCTGCCGTGCCTAACGGGGCAATCAACAATGCGCTGCTGCTGTCGTTCAATGTGATGTGCCGGCGGCCGTCCCACAGGGTGCTGCCGGTGGCGGCAGCGGCGGCGGGCAGTCCGCGCGCCTCGCGGCGCAGGAATATGCCGGAGCGCCGGGAATCGACAACCGTCCGCGACAATGTGGCGCAAAGAAATCCAGCCCTCAGCCGACCGAACAGAGCCTCGCTGCGGGCCTGATCCGGCACGAAGGCAATCCCGCCGGTCGTGGCCAGAAGGATGCGCAACGCATAGATGGCCGCCTGCTCGTCACCGGAGGAGAGCAGGCACGGGTCGAGGCGGATGAGGCCGATGGCTGGCTGGCTGGCGAAGCCATCGATCAAACCGGCTGCGCTGGCGCCAAGCTGCCTGCGCTCGAGGGCGGCCTGGCCCGCGAGCATCAACATGCCCTTCACATGCTCGACACTCTCGCCGGCAAGTGCGGCCCGCACACGCGGCCGCTCGAAAGCCGCGTCGACATTGGTCGGATCGTCAGCCCAGCCGACATTTTGACGGCGCAGGACGTCGCGCAATACCGCGCGCCGCACGCCGAGGAGCGGCCGCACGATCCAGATGCGCCAGTCATAGAGGGTGGCCGGTGCCATGCCGGCAAGTCCCCGGCCGGCCATTCCGGCATGGCCTTGGCCCTCGTCCCGCGCGTGCCGCATCAGCACCGTTTCCGCCTGGTCGTCGGCGGTATGGCCGGTGAGGATCATGCCGATGCCTTCCGCTTGTGCCGCCTCGGCTAGCAGCCGGTAGCGCGCCTCGCGAGCGGCGGCGGGCAGACCGGTCGATGGCTTTGGACCCGACCATGTCAGGATGCGGTGTGAAATTCCGAGCCTGGCGCACAGCTTCGCCACTGTTTGCGCTTCCGCAGCCGAACCGGACCGCAAACCGTGGTCGATCGTCACCGCCAGCAGCCTGGTTGCCGGCGCCCTACGTTCGAGATGGTGTTTGAG
>NZ_RZQE01000939.1:0-1008 GCF_004022955.1 Mesorhizobium sp. M7A.F.Ca.US.002.01.1.1
GTCGAGGCCGGTCCTGGTGCGCAGTTCGCGGCCCATGAAGATGTTGTCGCGAACGCTGAGGTTGGGCGCCAGGCTGAGTTCCTGGTGGATGATCGAGATGCCGCGATCGCGCGCGTCCGAGGACGAAGAAAAGCTGACGAGATTGCCGTCGAGCACGATGTCGCCGGATGTCGGCGTGACCACGCCGGAGAGGATCTTCATCAGCGTCGACTTGCCGGCGCCATTCTCTCCGAACAGCGTGGTGACCTTGCCGCGATGGATGTCGAAATTGACGCCCTTGAGCGCATGGACGCCGCCATACGACATGACGATGTTGCGCGCCGAAAGCACGGCGTCGCCAGTCGCGGGTCCGGTGTCGGCAGCCGGTTTCATTTGACGTCCAGCCTCACGGGGGTGACGAGCCAGCTCTTCGGGTTGACCAGCTTGAATGCGCCGACCACCGATATGGTCTTGCCGGTCAAGGTGCTCGTATCGACCTTGGCCAGGACTTCCTTCTTCATCTCATTGTTCAGCGCCGAACCGGCGTCCTGGTACTCAATCTGGTTGGTGAACTGGCCGAATGTGATCTTGCCCGTGGCGTCACGCAGTTCCGTCCCGTTGATCGCCGGTCCCGTCTGCACGCGGATCATCAACGTATCGGGTACGCCGTCGACGGCGACTTTGTAGATGCCAGATTTTCCTTCGCCGACGACGCCGGTGAACTTGACTGAAATGACCGGTCCGACGCCCGCAGGCACACCGTATTCCTTTTCCGCCGTTGCCCTGTCCTTGGCAATCGCCGTCGCCACCGTCACCGCGTCGGCGGCGCGGGCCTCGACATCGGCCTGCACCTTGGGAAATTCCGACTTGCCGTAGTCAACGGCGGAAAACACGGCGCTGCGAACGTCGCCTGCCGACCCTATCCTGACCACCTTGGTATCGAGCGCCATGGCGCCGAGCAGGACGACAACCGCGGCGCCGGCAAGTGCCCGACGCAGGGCGGGCGAGGCAGGCCTGGTCGATGCGGTG
>NZ_RZQE01000093.1:0-16383 GCF_004022955.1 Mesorhizobium sp. M7A.F.Ca.US.002.01.1.1
GAGTACCTGAATCCGCGCCGCGGCACAGGCGCCGAAGCCAACAATCCATGGCCGCCACTCGCGCAGCTACGTCGTGCCGGCTCGAACGGGGCCGGGTGATGCAAGGCCCGCAAGCCCATTGGCTGCAGGACGGCAAGCGGCTGCATCTCAACCACGGGCCGATCGACCTGATCGTCGAGGTTTTTGGTGAGGCGGATGAATGCCGCCGAGCCTATGAACAGGCCATAGCGCGGTTCCAGACGATCCTGGTGGAGCTGGTCGAGGAACTCCCCGAATTGCGGCTGCCGGCGTTTTTCCTGGCGCCGCGCACCTTCGCCGGCCCGACGGCGCGCCGCATGGAGGCAGCCGTCATGCCCCTGGCGGAATGCTTTATAACTCCGATGGCGGCCGTCGCGGGATCGGTAGCCGACGAAATGCTCGCCGCATTGCTTGCCGGTCGCAAGATCGAGCGCGCCTATGTCAACAATGGCGGCGACTGCGCGCTCCATATCGGCAAGGGCCAGTCGATGGGTCTGGCGGTAGCCGGTACCGGCAACGGCATGGCCGACCGGATCACGATCCGCGCGGAAGATGGCGTTCGCGGCGTCGCCACCAGCGGTTGGCGTGGCCGCTCCTTCTCGCTTGGCATTGCCGACGCCGTCACCGTGCTGGCGCGGACCGGCGCCGAAGCCGATGCGGCGGCGACGCTCATCGCCAACGCGGTGGACCTGCCCGGCAATCCCGCCATCAAGCGCATTTCCGCACACGAACTGTCGCCCGACAGCGATCTCGGCTCGCGGCTGGTGACGCAAGGCGTCGGCACGCTTGCCCTTGGCGAAGTGGCGCGCGCGCTGGACAATGGCCTTGCCGTCGCCGAAGATTTTCGCCGGCGGGGGCTTATTGCCGGGTCGGCGCTGTTTCTCGGCGGCGAGATCCGCATCAGTGGCTCGGTTGCGCTGGCCGCGCCCAACGAAACTTCGAGGGAGGAAGTTGCCCATGCCTGAGTTTCCGATCCGCAAGATCGCGGTTCTGACCGAAGAGATCTTTCACGAGGGCGGGCCGGTGGCCAAGGTGCCGCGCCGCCGTGCCGCCGCCATGGCGCTGGTAAAGAACCCGTTCGCCGGGCGCTATGTCGAGGAGCTGCAGAGCGCCATGGACGATCTCAAGCCGCTCGGCCTGCTGCTCGCCGACCGGCTGATCGCGGCGCTCGGCGGCGACGTCAAGCAGATCGACGGCTACGGCAAAGGCGCCATTGTCGGCACCGCAGGTGAGCTGGAACACGGCGCGCTCTGGCATGTGCCCGGCGGCTACGCCATGCGCGAGCGGCTCGGCGACGCCAAGGCGATCGTGCCGTCGGCCAAGAAGGTCGGCGCTTTCGGTTCGAAGCTCGACGTGCCGCTCGGCCACATCAACGCCGCCTATGTGCGCAGCCATTTCGACGCCATGGAAGTCGGCATGTCCGATGGTCCGCGCCCCGACGAGATCCTGTTCTGCCTCGCCATGACTTGTGGCCCGCGCATCCACGATCGCATGGGTGGTCTCGCGGCCGATGACATCAAAGCCTGGGATGGGCTGCGGTGAGCGGCGAGGACAATCTGCTCAAGCTGGTCGAGGTCGAGGCGCCGGACGACCAGGGTTACCTGCTGCAGGAGCAGGTCGGCTTCATCCTGCGCAAGGCGCATCAGCGCCATGTCGCGATCTTTGCCGCGCATATCGGCGATCTGACGCCGCCGCAATTCGCGGCGTTGGCCAAGCTGCGTGACGTCGGCGAGACCTCGCAGAACCAGCTCGGCACGCTGATCGCTATGGATGCGGCGACGGTGAAGGGCGTCATCGACCGGCTGAAGGCGCGCGGCCTGGTCGAGCTTTCCAGGCACGAGGTCGACAAAAGACGGCTGCTGGTCAATCTGACCGCGGCAGGCCGCGATGCCATCGAGCGCCTGATCCCGCCGGCGCGCGAGATCACAAAGGAGACGCTGGCGCCGCTCTCGGCCAAGGAGATCGCCACCTTCATGAAGCTGCTGGTGAAGCTGGCTTAGACCCGCCGGGCGCCAAAGGAGGCACCCGGCAGGAAGTTTGCCTCAGAGGCCGTTGTCCTTCAGCACCTGGGCGGCGTTTTCCTTGGTGATCTTCTCGGTTGGTAGGGTAATGGTCTTTTCGACTTTCTCGCCGTTGAGGAACTTGATCGCCTGGCGCAGGCCTTCGGCACCGGGAGTGACATAGGTGAAGGTCGCCGTCAGCTCGCCCTTGTTCACCATCTGCACGCCTTCATTGGGCAGGCCGTCGATACCAATGAACTTGATGTCCTTCTCGCGGCCAACATCCTTGGCGGCGAGATAGGCGCCATAGGCCATCGGGTCGTTGTGGCCGTAGACGAGATCGATCTTCTCGTTGCTCTTCAGCGCGTTGGCCATCAGATTGTAGGCCTGGTCCTGCTTCCAGTCGCCCGATTGCTGGTCGAGCAGATATTTGATGCCCGGCTCCTTGTCGGTGAATTCGTGAAAGCCGTCATGGCGGTCATGCGCCGGCTGGGTGCCCATGCCGCCCCAGATCTCGACGACGTTGCCTGCAGCCTTGCCCTTGCCGCCCAGCAGTTCGACGGCATATTCGCCGGCCGCGCGGCCGATCAGCGCGTTGTCGCCGCCGACGAACTGCGTGTAGTCCTTGGTGTCGACATTGCGGTCGAGCACGAAGACCGGGATCTTGGCGTCGATCGCCTGCTGCACGACGCCGGTCAGGCCGGCCGATTCCTTCGGTGACACCAACAGCGCATCGACCTCCTGGCGGATCAGGTTCTCGACATCGGCGACCTGCTTTTCGGTCTTGTCCTCGCCGTCGGTGATGATCAGCTCGACCTCGGGGTGCTTGGCGGCTTCGGCCAGGATGTCCTTGTTGAACTGCGCGCGCCAGGGCTCGATGGTCGTCACCTGCGAGAAGCCGATCTTCCACTTCTTGTCCTGGGCATAGGCATTGCCGGTGGTCAGCAGCGCGGTGGTGGTCAGCAGTGCCGCGGTCACGGCGGCAAGCTTCAGCATGTCACGTCGTTTCATTTTTTGTTTCCTCCGAGATTGAGAGACGGTGTCTCTTGCGACGGCCGCTTTGCCGCGGCCGTTTCCTTGTGCGCCGATTGCCCGCCGGGCAGGCGCAGATAGGCCAGGAGATCACCGGCATTGCGCTCCTGCACGAGCACGGTGCCGATGATGATCATCCCCTTCAGCACCAGCTGAAGGTTCGAATTGATGTTGTGGAGCTGCAGGATGTTGGAGAGCAGACCGAAGATCAGCACGCCGCAGAACGTGCCGATGAGGCTGCCGCGCCCGCCCATCAGGCTGGTGCCGCCTATGACCACAGCGGCAATGGCGTCGAGCTCCAGCCCGGCGCCGGCATCCGGCTTGCCTTGCCGGTACTGCGCGACATAGAGCACGGCGGCAATGCCGGCGAGCAGCCCGGAGACGGCATAGGTGGCGATCTTGACGCGGCCGGCGGCGATGCCGGAGAGGCGCGCCGCCTCCTCGTTGCCGCCGATGGCATAGACATAGCGGCCGAACGGCGTGAAGCGCAGCACCGCGCCGTAGATCACGATGGCGCCGAGGAAGAACAGGCCCGGCATCGGGATGATGCCGAACACCAGCGAGCGCAGGATCTCGAAATCGGCGGTGGCGTTGGAGCCGGTATAGACCGGCAGCACCGCATTGTTCTGGCCGGCGGTCAGCCGTGCGATGCCGAGCGCCGTCACCATCATAGCCAGGGTGACGATGAAGGGCTGCAGCCGTCCGGCAACGATGATGAAGCCGTTGAGCGCGCCGAACAGCAAACCAACGCACGGCGCCACCAGCAGCACGCCGAGCACGCCGAATTTCGGCTCGATCTGCGGCAGCAGAAACCACAGCGACAGGCAGCACAAGACCACGCCGACGACGGCGGGCGTGATCAGGCCGCGAATCCCGTCCAGCCTGATCTCGCGGACGAGATCGGCGCCGGCACGGGACTTTGCCAGGTTCTGGAAGATGAAGCGGGTGACGACGAAACCGAGGCAAAGCGCCACCAGCGCGACGGTCGGCACGCCCAGCACGACGCCCGGCGTCACGCCTGGGACCGTCAGCAGCATGGCACAGACCACCGAGCAGATGGCCATCAGCGAGCCGACGGAGAGATCGATGCCGCCGGTGATGATGACAGCCGTCATGCCGGTGGCGATCAGCCCGGTGGTCGAGACCTGGCGCAGCACGTCGAGCAGGTTGCCGTAGGAGAGGAAGATGTTGTTGCCCTTGGAACTCATCGGCGAGCCCAGCACGCCGATCAGGAAGATGGCGATCAGGCCCCAATAGAGCTTGGTACGGGACAGGAGTTTCAGGGCAGTCATGCGGCTGGTCTCGATATGGTCCTGCGCGGGGCGGCGAGACGCATGATGGCCTCCTCGCTGGCCGCATCGCGGGAAAGAATGCCTGTCTGGCGGCCATCGGCCATCACCAGGATGCGGTCGGAGAGATGCAAAAGCTCCGGCAGTTCGGAGCTGATGACGGCGATGGCCAGTCCATCGCGCGCCAGCTTGAAGATCAGGTCGTAGATCTCGCGTTTGGCGCCGACATCGATGCCGCGCGTCGGCTCGTCCAGCAACAGCACCCTTGGCCTGGTCGCCAGCCACTTGCCGATGACGACCTTCTGCTGGTTGCCGCCGGACAGCGTGCCGGCAGGCTGGTCGATGTCCCGGCAGCGGATGCCGAGCGCCTTGACCGCCTGCCGCGCCAGCCCCTGCTCGGAGGCCAGCGAGCGGATGCCGAAGCGGGCCAGCGACCCGACCAGCGGCAGCGCGACATTGTCTGCGATCGAAGCCTGCAGATGCAGGCCTTGCGTCTTGCGGTCCTCGGTGACCAGTGCAATGCCCAGCCGCCTTGCGTCGCGGGGCGAACGGATATCCACAGGCCGGCCGTCGACCTGGATTTCGCCACCGGTGCGGCCATCGCTCGAGCCGAAGATCGCCTCCAGGATCTCGGTTCGGCCCGAACCCAGCAGCCCGCCAATGCCGAGGATCTCTCCGGCGGCAAGATCGAAGCCAACGCCGTCGATCACCGTGCGCCAGCCATGCGCATCGGGCTTCGACAGCGACAGGTTTTCGACCGAAAGCACAATGTTGCCGCCGGAGTGGCGCTCTTCCTGGGAGGAAGCGAGCAGGTTGCGTCCGACCATCGCCGAAATGATCGCATCTTCGTCCAGCCTGGCCATCGGCTCGGTCAGTACATGGCGCCCGTCGCGAAACACGGTGACGCGGCTGGCCAGATGCATGACCTCGTCGATGCGGTGCGAGATGTAGACGATGGCGACACCGCTCTCGGCAAGCTGGCGGATGATGCGGAACAGCCGCTGGCATTCGGCCGGCGACAGCGCCGAGGTCGGCTCGTCCATGATCAGGATGCGTGCCGACATCGACAGCGCCTTGGCGATCTCGACCAGCTGCTGCTCGCCGACACGCAGGGTACCGACGCGGGCTTGCGGATCGAGCTCGATGCCGAGCCGCTGCAACAAAGCGCCCGCCGCGCGGCTGCTTGCCTTGCGGTCGACAATCAGCCCGGCGATCAGCTTCTCGCGGCCAAGGAAGATGTTGTCGGCGACGCTGAGTTCGGGCACCAGGTTGAGCTCCTGATGAATGATGGCAATGCCGGCATCCTCGGCGTCGCGTACGCCAGCAAAATTGACAGGGTGGCCATCGACGCTGACCGTGCCTTCATAGCCGGTGTAGACGCCGGAGAGGATCTTCATCAGCGTCGACTTGCCGGCGCCGTTCTCGCCCATCAAGGCATGAACCTCGCCGCGCCGCAGCTCGAAGCCGACATCGACCAGGGCGGCGATGCCGCCGAAGCTCTTGGAAATATGCTCGGCGCTCAGAACGGTGTCCGACCGATCGGCAGCGCCGTGCTGCGGGGAAAGGGAACTGCTCTCTCGCATGACAATGGCGGCCTCCCTTCCGTCCTCGTCAACTTCCCGCAAACGCTAATCTAAACGTTTCGATCATGTCAAGCTGATATGAGGTGCCGCATGTTTACTGCATTTCGATTCTTGCTAAAAAGGACAGGATTCCGTACGTATTGGCCGGCAAGGGTGGCGAAACGTTTCGAAAATGACAGCATCAGGGCAAAAAAAACACCGGAAATCCACCGCGCCCACCATGCTTCATGTGGCTGAAGCGGCGCGTGTTTCTGTCGCCACCGTTTCGGCGCTGATCAACGGCACGGCGACGGTCAGTCCGGAGCTTAGCCAGCGCATCGAACAGGCGATCCGCGATATCGGCTACAAGCGCAACGCGATCGCCCGCAGCCTGAAGATGGGCACGACCCGCACGATCGGACTGACCGTGCCGCACATCACCAACCCATTCTTCACCGATGTCGTCTCGGTCATCCAGCAGGCCTTCGACCGGGCCGGCTATGCCGTCATGCTGTGCTGCACGGACGAGGATTTGAACACCCAGGACGATCAGATCAAGCTGCTGCTCGATCGCATGGTCGACGGGCTGATCGTGGCGCGCGTCGGCGACGGCGCGATCCTCAAGCGGATCGTCGACGACGCCAACATGCCGGTGGTGCTGCTCGATCGTATCTGCAAAGGCGTCGACACCGATGCCGTGGTGCTGGACAACCAGCGCGCGGTGTTCGACGCCATCACCTATCTGATCAATCTCGGCCACCGGCGCATCGGTTACATCACCGGCACGTCGGACATTTCGCCGATGCATGACCGCATGGCGGGATATCGCGAGGCGCTTCACGCCGCCGGCCTGCCGATCGCGGAGGAGCTGATCCGCTTCGGCAATTTTCATGAGATCGACGGCTACAACGCGACCATGCAGATGCTGTCCTCGCACGATCGGCCAAGCGCGATCTTCTCGGCCAACAACCCGATGGTGATCGGCACCATGAAGGCGATCCGCGACATCGGCCTGTCCTGCCCGGAAGACATTTCGGTTGCCTGCTTCGACGACTTTCCATGGTCCGACGTGTTTCAGCCGCAGCTGACCACCGTCGCGCAGCCGGTGCAGGCGATCGGCGAACAAGCGGCCAATCTGCTTCTCGACCGTCTCGCCGGCAACAGGGACGCGCCGCCGCGCAAGCTTTTGCTCAAGGGTCGGCTGATGATCCGCAATTCCTGTCGCCCGCTCGGGGCGATTGCGCAGAGCGTGAGCGCGTAGTCTTTCGCCCAGCGTATATTCCTGTCAGGACTTGTCAGGCCGCCTGCGACAGCGATTTGTGCGCCTCGGCCAGGATCTCGAACGACCGTACCCGCGCCGCATGATCAAAAATCTGCGCGGTGACCATCAGCTCGTCGGCACCGGTGCGGCGCACGAAGGCATCGATGCCTTGCCGCACCGTTTCCGGGGAGCCGACGACGGCGCAGGACAATGCCTGGCCGAGCATGGTCTTTGCCATCGGATCGAGATCGCGGTCATAGTTCTCGACAGGTGGCGGCAGCCGGCCGGCACGGCCGGTGCGCAGATTGACGAAAGCCTGTTGCAGCGAGGTGAACAGCAAACGAGCCTCGGCATCGGTGGGCGCGGCAAAGACGTTGAGGCCAAGCATGACATGCGGTTTGTCGAGCTGCTCGGAGGGCTGGAAGCGCGAGCGGTAGACATCCAGCGCGTGATCCAGATCCGCCGGCGCGAAATGCGAGGCGAAGGCATAGGGCAGGCCGAGCATGGCGGCAAGCTGCGCGCCGTAGAGGCTGGAGCCGAGGATCCAGACCGGCACGCCCTGGCCTTCGCCGGGCACGGCACGGATGCGCTGGCCTTCCTCGGCCGGCTGGAAATAGCCCATCAACTCGACGACATCCTGCGGGAAATTGTCGACCCCGGCCTCGAGATTGCGGCGCAAGGCGCGGGCGGTACCCATGTCGGTGCCGGGCGCCCGGCCGATGCCGAGATCGATGCGGCCCGGATGCAATGCGGCCAGCGTGCCGAACTGCTCGGCAATCACCAGCGGCGAATGGTTGGGCAGCATGATGCCGCCGGCGCCGACACGAATGGTCTTGGTGCCGCCGGCGACATGGGCAATGACGACGGCTGTGGCGGCACTGGCAATACCCGGCATGTTGTGATGCTCGGCCAGCCAGAAACGCTTGTAGCCCAGGCGCTCGGCATGGCGAGCAAGATCGAGCGAATTGGCCAGCGACTGCGAGGCATCGCTGCCTTCGACGATCGGCGACAGGTCGAGAACGGAAAGGTCGGTCATGGGTGGGATCCTGTGTCAGGACCGCATGTAGGAAGCATCCGGCGGCGCCGCAAATTCAAAAATATTGATCAGCCTTTGACAGCTTCGGGGTCGGCGATGTCGTCCTCCTCGACGACAACCGCGTGCTGCGCGGCGAGAAAATTGCCGACATGGCTGAGCCCATCGAAATGATCGCAGAACACCTTGATGACGACCAGCAGCGGCACCGCCATCAGGGCGCCGACGAAACCCCACAGCCATGACCAGAAGGCGATGGCGATGAAGATCGCCACGGCGTTGATCTCGAGGCGCCTGCCGACCACCATCGGCGTCACGAACTGGCCTTCGACGATGTCGCACAAGATCACGAAGGCCGGCGCCAGAAGCGCGTAGAAGATGGTATCGAAGCTGATCAACGCCATGACCGTGACAAGCACGATGGTGATCAGTGCTCCGACATAGGGCAGGAAGTTGAGCAGGGCGGCAGCGACGCCCCAGACCAGCGGATTGGGCACGCCGAGCGCCCAAAGACCGAGAGCGATGACCGTGCCGAGGCCGGCATTGATGATCGTGACGGTGAGCAGATAGTGCGAGATTTCGCGTTCGACGTCATAGACGACGCGCAGCGCCCGTTTCTTTTCGCTGAGGCTGGCGAAGGACTGGATGATCTTTTCATAAAACATCGTGCCGGAGGCGAGCAGGAACAGCGACAGCACGAAGATGATGGTGAGGCCTGTTCCCGCCGACAGGATGTTGCTGGCGGCCGCCGACAGGATGCCGGACTGCGCTACCGCCACCTTCTGAATGCCCGACTCCTGCGAGGTCTCGGTCAGCTGTTCGATCTGATGCGAAATCTGCATGATCTTCTCGAGCGGCTGTCGCAATTGCGCCAACCGTTCGGTGAGCTTCTGGCCGATCGACGAGGTGTTGTTGATAAGATCGATGATCGGGCCACTGAGCAGATAGCCGGCGGTGGCGAACACACAAAGGGACAACAGCACCAGAAGGGTTGCCGAGATCACTTCCGGGATACCGTGCTTGCGCAGCAGTCGGACGATCGGCGTCAGCGTCAGCGCCAGCAGGAAAGCCAGAAGCACTGGCATGAAAAAGGCGCGGGCGAAGTAGAGCGCGTAGATGGCCATGAACAGAAAGATGCCGATCAGCAACGAGCGCATCAGACGCGTGTCGGCGCGAGCCGCGACGCGCGAATCCGGTTCATCGGAAATGTCCTGACCCCAGGCTGTGGGTTCGGTTTTCATGGTCACCCCCTCAAGCCGGCGCCCCTTCGCACGGCAATCGCCTCCATGAAACGCAGAGTTACTGGCGAGGGTTCCATGAGCCGGCTTCGGGATTGAGGCCGCTCGCGCCGGCTCCGGGTCAGGCTGCCGGCGACGTGACGGCTGTGGCGGGCTTGGCTGTTTCCTTGCGAACGATCGGCGCCACCCTGGTGCCGTAGAGTTCGATCGCCTTCATGATCTTGGCATGCGGCATGGTGCCGATCGCCATCTGCAGCAGGAAGCGGTCATTGCCGAAGATCTTGTGCTGGGCGACGATCTTTTCAGCCACTTGCTCGGGACTGCCGACGAACAGGGCGCCTGTGGGGCCGCGCGACTGGTCGAAATGCGCCCGCGAGGTCGGACCCCAGCCGCGCTCGCGGCCGATGCGATTCATCACTTCCGCCTGCGGGCCGTAGAAATCGTCCGCCGCCTGCTCGGTCGTCTCGGCGATGAAGCCGTGCACGTTGATGCTGGTGGCGAGGCCCGCCGGATCACTGCCGGCGCGCTTGGCGGCTTCGCGATAGAGATCGAACAGCGGCGCGAAACGCGCCGGCTCGCCGCCAATGATGGCGAGCGCCAGCGGCAGGCCGAGCGCGCCAGCGCGGGCGGCAGACTGTGGCGTGCCGCCAATCGCGATCCAGACCGGTAGCCTGTCCTGGAAGGGCCGGGGATAAACGCCGCGATCGTTGATCGGCGCACGCAGATTGCCCGACCAGGTGACCTTCACGCTGTCGCGGATGGCAAGCAGCAGATCGAGTTTTTCGGCGAACAGCTCGTCATAATCCTCGAGGTTGAAACCGAACAGCGGGAAGGATTCGATGAACGAGCCGCGCCCGGCCATGATCTCGGCGCGGCCGCCCGACAGAAGATCGAGCGTGGCAAATTGCTGGAAAACGCGCACCGGGTCATCGGAAGACAGAACGGTGACCGCGCTGGTCAGCTTGATGCGCTTCGAACGCTCGGCCGCCGCGGCCAGGGCCACGACCGGTGCGGAGGCGGCATAGTCGGGCCGATGATGCTCGCCGAGGCCGAAGACGTCGAGGCCGACCTGGTCGGCCAGCTCGATCTCCTCGATCAGGTTGCGCAGCCGCTCATGCGGGCCGATGGCACCGGGGCCCGGCTGCGGGCTGACGTCGGCGAATGTGTAGAGACCGAGTTCCATTTGATGTCATCCTGGTGTTGGGTTTTCGGGCTAGACGTAGCGACGCCTCAGCCGCGCCGCCAGTGGGGCGGACGGTGAACAGTGCATGTCGGTTTCGGCTCTATCTCTTCGTCGCCATTCCGGACGGAAAACCGCTTCACACTTTTCCTGGAATTGCTCCAAAGGCGTCTCCCGAGTGCAACAGCCGACAATTTCATGGCTGCCATGCCGTTTTGGCGCTTGAACTCTCGGTTTTCGCGCGTATGTAAGCGTCGCGAATTGACTTCAGGGAAGTGGACTTGGCTATCTACAGGGAAAAAGACGTTTTCGAGCGGCGCAATGCCGCAAACGAGGCAAAGAAGGCGCTCCTCGAGCGCTTCAAGGCAAAGCCGGCGGCGGATGATCCCGCAGTGCTGGCGCGGCAGGCTGAACGCAAGGCTATCCTTGCGGCCCGCGAAATCCGCGAGGCCGAAAAGGCCCGGCTGAAGCAGGAGAAGCTGGCACGCGAAGCGGTCGAGAAGGCCGAGCGCGAGGCAGCAGCCGAAGCGGCACGTATCGCCGCCGAGGAAGCTGCACAGGCCGAGGCCAAGATTCGGGAATCCGAAGAGAACGAGCGCATCGCCCGTCTTCTGGCCGACGAAGCCGAACGCAAGGCCAAGCGTGACGCGCGTTATGCGGCACGCAAGCAGCGTACCGGCAGGACGCCTCCGGGCTTCTCCGCCCGCTAGCTCTCGGCTACGGAGCAATCTGCTTCGAGAATCAGGGTCGCCTCGCAGCGGCCCTGAACGTGTTTGTCCCATGCATGTCGCCCTGGTCCCGGCTCTGGGAGGACGACATGCGCAAACCAAGAGACCTAAGCGTTACCGTCAGGCGGCGAACTTCAGCCCCATGATGCCGCAGACGATGAGCGCGATGCAGGCCAGCCTGATCGCGGTGGCCGGTTCGCCGAGCAGCCAGATGCCGAGCAGTGCCGTACCGACGGTGCCGATGCCGGTCCACACCGCATAGGCGGTGCCGACGGGCAGCGCCTTCAGCGCCAGGCCGAGCAGAGTGAGGCTGACGACCATCGAGGCAACGGTCAGCACGGTCGGCACCAGCTTCGAGAAGCCATCGGTGTATTTGAGGCCGATTGCCCAGCCGATCTCGAACAAGCCAGCGAAAAAGAGAAGAATCCACGACATCGACAACGCTCCATCAGAGCATCGGACCGAAAAGTGACTTCGGCGTCCGACGATCAGTCAAACAATGGCGGGTCGTCCCGTCCGGATTTGGGGAAGTGCGAGGTCGTCCCCGCCACGCCAATATAGGAATTTCGGGCGCTCGAGCAACAGCGACCGGCAACAAGTGTCGCCGGCCGTAATCTTATTGCGAAGTGGATCGCCGGACCTACTTGTCCTTGAGCTTCATCGCCTTGACCGGCGGCGCCTTCAGCGCCGGAGCCGGAGCGGGCTTCTTGGCGTCCTTCTTCGGCTTGCGGGCTTCCTTGCCTGCCTTCATCGCACCTTTAGCCATGATTCGTTCCTCCTGATGTGAGAAGCCAAGTGAAACAAGAGAACCGCCCGACCGCAAGGGGTTAGCGACTGTTGCCGCCGACAGCGGATCGCTTTCAACCGGTTTCTAGAGCAATTCACCGTTTCGCGGAAACAGTGAATTGCTCTAACTCTTTGTTTTGACGCAATTCCGGATGGAAAACCGCTTCACACTTTTCCTGGAATTGCTCTAATTTGCTCGTAAACCATGGCGGTCCGTGCCATGGTCATTTTCGCACTGCAGCATCGACCCGAGCTTCGCCGGGCGATCGTCAGGCAGGCCGTCAGGACGACAATGCGAATCCACATCGGCTGCGAGATGAGCTTCGACTTTCCGCAGGAAACGCCGCTCATCGCGATGCTGAATGTGCACTATTCGCGGGCCTCCGATCTCGAGCGGCCGGATTTCCTGATCTCCAATCCACCGGTGCCGATCGAAAGCTATCGCGACAGTTTCGGCAATTGGTGCAACCGGCTTGTCGCGCCGCCCGGGCGCTTCACCTTCGGCACCGACGCGGTGATCCGCGACCCCGGCACCTTCGAGATGGGCGACCTGATGGCCTGGCAGCACGAGGTGCGCGACCTGCCGGCGGACACATTGCTGTTCCTGCTGCCCAGCCGTTTTTGCGAAAGCGACCTTCTGGCTGACGAGGCGTGGCGGCTGTTCGGCAACACGCCGCTGGGTATTCCGCGCGTGCAGGCGGTCTGCGACTTCGTCCACAGCCACATCGTCTTCAACTACGGCAATGCACGGCCGACGCGCACCGCGGCGGAAGCCTATCGTGAACGGAGCGGCGTGTGCCGCGACTACGCGCATCTCGCCGTCACCTTCTGCCGGGCGCTCAACATCCCAACGCGCTATTGCACCGGCTACATCAGCGACATCGGTATGCCGAAGCCATGGGCAAGCATGGATTTCTGCGCCTGGGTGGAAGTCTATCTCGGCGGCCGCTGGCATGTCTTCGACCCGCGCAACAATGCACCGCGCATCGGCCGCATCCTGATCGCCTCCGGCCGCGACGCCGCCGACGTGCCGCTGACCCATATTTTCGGCCCGGGAACGCTTGCCGGCTTCAAGGTGTGGACCAGCGAGATCATCGAGTAGTCGCCGTTTTCCATAGACCGATCTCTCATGGCCGCTGCCGTGGACGACCCGACATTCGCGCGGTGTGATGCCTGTGGAGCTTTAGCGGCCTGGCCGCTAGACTGCGCCTTGAACGGGGGCAAATGCCATGGCCGGGCACGGCGGCTCAAAAAAGGTGATCTACGCGGCGCTCGCCGGCAATCTCGCCATCGCGCTGACCAAGTTCGCCGCCGCCGCCTTTACCGGCAGTTCGGCGATGCTGTCGGAGGGCGTCCATTCGCTGGTCGATACCGGCAATGGCGGCCTGCTGCTCTACGGCATGCACCGCGCCGCTCGCCCGGCCGATCGCACGCATCCGCTCGGCCACGGCCGCGAACTCTACTTCTGGAGCTTCATCGTCGCGCTCCTCGTCTTCGCGCTGGGCGCCGGCGTGTCGTTCTACGAAGGCGCGGTCCATATCATGGCGCCGGAGCCGGTCGCCAACGCCAAGGTAAACTATATTGTTCTGGGCCTTTCCTTCCTGTTCGAAGGCAGTTCGTGGTGGGTGGCGCTGAAGGAGTTTCGCCGGCAGAAGGGCAGGCAAGGCTGGCTGCAGGCCGTGCAGTCGAGCAAGGATCCGAGCGTCTACACCGTGCTGTTCGAGGACAGTGCGGCACTTCTCGGCCTGATCGTCGCTTTCGCCGGCATATTGGCGGCGGAACTGCTGGAGATGCCGGAGCTCGACGGCGCCGCCTCTATCGGCATCGGGCTGATCCTTGGCGCAACCGCGATCTTCCTGGCCCGCGAAAGCAAGGGCCTGCTGATCGGCGAGCCGGCGTCGCCCGAGGTGCAGATGAAAGTGCTGGCGATCGCCCAGCAGGATCCGGCGGTGCAGCGGGCGAACGGCGTCCTGACCGTTCATATGGGGCCGACAGAGATCGTCGCCGGGCTCAGCATCGAGTTCGAGGACCAATTGACGGCGCCCGAGATCGAAGCTTGCGTCGAGCGCCTGGAGGCGCAGTTGAAGAAGGAAATGCCGGAGATCACACGGCTGTTCGTCAAGCCGCAGACGTCAGGCACCTGGGAGCAGCGGCGCAGGCTGATCGATTCCGCATCCGATCCTGCCCTGGACTAAAACCGTGCCATTGCCTCACGGCCTTGCGCCGCTAGATTGAAGGGGCTTTGGAGGAACGAAGATGAGAATAGACGGCGGCTGTCATTGTGGCGCCATCACCTACGAGGCGGAGGTCGATCCGGAAAAGACCACGATCTGCCACTGCACGGATTGCCAGCAACTGACCGGCACGGCTTTTCGCCTTACGGTTCCGGCGCCGGAAAGCAACTATCGCATCACCAAGGGCACGCCGAAAATCTACATCAAGATCGTGGCGAGCGGCGCCAAGCGCACCCAGGCCTTTTGCGCCGACTGCGGTTCGCATCTTTACGCCACGTCTGTCGGAGATGGTCCGAAGGTCTATGGAATTCGCGTGGGGACCGCGCGGCAGCGCCAGGATTTGATCCCGACACAGCAGAAATGGCACCGCTCGGCGCTGCACTGGCTGCCTGAATTTCAGGGCATGACCACGTTGGAGGAGCAGTAGCACCGGTCCGGCACCGCGGCTCAATCGTCGCCTTCGACGACCCTCAGCCTGAGCTGCCCGGTTTTCGAATCGGCAACGCGCGCGCCGGTATCGACCTTGGCGGCGGGCCCCCGTGACGCGGCGTCTACGGCGGCATCGCCGTCGGGCTGCGCGCCGAATTCCAGCGCCTCGATCTTCTGGCCGCGCTTGGTGACCTTCGACGTCGAAACCAGTATGTCGTCGATATCCTTGGCCGACTGGCCGAAATGCACCTGCAGCTTGCGCACCCGCTCATCGACACGTGCAACATCCTCCATCAGCCGGATGACCTCGCCCTGGATCAGGTGCGCCTGTTCGCGCATGCGGGCATCCTTGAGGATCGCCTGGATGACCTGGATCGACAGCATCAGCAGCGACGGCGAGACGATGACGACGCGCGCACGGTGCGCCTTGTGCACGATCGCCTCGAAATTCTCGTGGATCTCGGCGAACACCGATTCCGACGGCACGAACATGAAGGCAGTGTCCTGCGTCTCGCCCTGGATCAGGTATTTTTCCGAGATATCGCGGACATGGATCTCGATGTCGCGGCGGAAGGCCTGCGAAGCTGCCTTCTGCAGATCGGCGCCATCGGCGGCGCGGATGGCGTTCCAGGCCTCCAGCGGAAATTTTGCATCGATGGCCAGCGACGGCGCGCCATTCGGCATCTTCACCAGGCAGTCGGGCCGGCTGCCGTTCGACAGCGTCGCCTGGAACTCATAGGCGCCGTGCGGCAGGCCGTCGGCAACGATCGCCTCCATGCGCGACTGGCCGAACGCGCCGCGCGTCTGCTTGTTCGAGAGGATCGCCTGCAATTGCACGACCTGGCCGGCGAGCGACTGGATGTTGCCTTGCGCGACGTCGATGATCGCCAGCCGTTCCTGCAATTTGGCCAGGCTCTCATGCGTGGATTTGGTCTGCTCGGTCATGGTCTGGCCGAGCCGGCCGGTCATGGCGTCGAGGCGTTGGCCGATCGATTGCGTCAGCTCCGCCTGCCGTGCGCCGAACACTTCCGCAATGGCGCCCATGCGGCCCTGCATTTCGGCCTGGCTTTGCAGAATGCCGGCCATCCGCACTTCCGCATCGCGGGCATGATCGGCGGCTTCCGCGGCCGCCACGGCGCGCGCCTTGGCCGACCGCCACAACGCAATGACCAGCGCCACGAACAGGGCCAGAAACAGCAAAACGCCGAAGGCCAGCGCATGGCCGAGCGTGATCGTTGTGGCGCCAAGCCGGGCGACAGGCTCCGAAAGGATGGTGCTCAAATCATTCATGTGGACAGCATAGACGATTCGCCGCGATAGCACAGATCAAAACGTGAACGCGCCTGATGCCAACCGGTTGACGCGTTTCGCTGGAGGTCTTAGGTGGAACGCCATGCCGATCAAGCCGCTCATCATCCTTCCCGACCCCATCCTGCGCGAGGTTTCCAAGCCCGTAGAGCGTGTCGACGCGCCTTTGCGCAAATTAGCCGACGACATGCTGGCGACCATGTATGATGCGCCGGGCATCGGGCTGGCGGCAATCCAGATCGGCGAGCCGCTGCGCTTGCTGGTGATCGATCTCGCCAAGGACTG
>NZ_RZQE01000940.1:0-1000 GCF_004022955.1 Mesorhizobium sp. M7A.F.Ca.US.002.01.1.1
GTTGTGCTTGGCCAAGCTTCCGAGCCCATCAGCGGGACAAGATGTTGCGCAAGCCAGCGGTCCCAGACGCGGACAAAATCCCCCGTCAGCCGCCGCGTCACGAAATCGCCGGTGGCAGGCATTTTGCCGTAAAAGCCGGGCAAGGTCATATCTGCGGCGGACATGTGAACTTCTTGAACATTTCGAGGTTGTACGGATTTTCGACGCTGGCGGCCTTGAGCTCGAAGTCGGCGTACATGCCTTTCGTGCCCAGACGCAGGCTGTAGACGTCGGTCAGCGAAGTGCTGGCGAAACGGCCACTGCGGAGCATCCTCAGCCACGCCCAACTGCCGGTTTCGTTGAGCATTATTTCAGGCGATCCGTCGATCGGCTGGAAGGCGAGCGAGATGACGCCCGTGCCGTCCTTGCCGGGCCATGTCATGGGTTGCGGCCGCGTTGCGTTGTTGTAGTAGACGAGGCTCTGGCCATCGAGATTGAGCGTGACGCGCGTGACGTTGGGAGACAGGTCCTTCGGTTCAAGCGTGAAGCTCATCACGGGTCCGCTGCCGCCCGCAAACAGATCGTCGCGGATATGCCTGGCCTGCTCGAATGCCGCCAAGGCCGAACCGTCAAGGCCGAAATCGGCGCGCCACTTCCACGGCTGGCTGGTCATGTCGACATAGTTGATCAGGTGGTCGTTGATGAAACCGTCGATCAGCCCGGCCGGTCCGAACAGCCTTGCGAAATCCCGCACGTTGACGTCCACCGCGCTCTCGGCGCTGAACGGATAGCGGTCGTTCAGCGCCGCCTGGCAGAAAGGCAGGATATCGGCCCGCCAGATGGCGTTGAGCTCCGAAGTGACCGCCTTCTGAGTCAAATTGCTGGTGTCGCCGGCAATCCCGCCCAGCCAACTGCTGATAGGGTCGGGCAGGATCTGTGCCTGCCGGGCGACCGCTCCCGTCAGTTCGGCAAGGCCGCCCTGCTTCTTGATGGCATCCTGCGGATTGGGGTTCGCGGTGAC
>NZ_RZQE01000941.1:0-997 GCF_004022955.1 Mesorhizobium sp. M7A.F.Ca.US.002.01.1.1
CCCCTACTCCCCTACTCCCCTACTATCGCACCAGATGCCGGAACGCCGCCACCACATCCTCATAGACATGGCGCTTGAACGGCACGATCAGGTCAGGAAGGTCCTGCATCGGCCGCCATGCCCATTTGTCGAACTCGGCGGTGTGGCCACCCGGCGGCGGATTGATCTGGATCTCGCTGACATCGCCGTGGAAGCGAAAGGCGAACCATTTCTGCGTCTGGCCGCGATACCGGCCCTTGAAGGCGATGCCGACGAGATGCTCCGGCAAATCATAGTTGATCCAGTCCGGCGCCTCGGCCAGTAGCGAGACGCCGCGCATGCCGGTCTCCTCATAGAGCTCGCGCTCGGCCGCCTGCAGGGGCTCCTCGCCCTCGTCGATGCCGCCTTGTGGCATCTGCCAGAGCTGCGTCGTGCCGGCAAATTCGCTGTCCGGTTCGGCAATGCGGTGCCCGACCCAGACCAGGCCCTCGGCATTGAGGATCATCAGCCCGACGCAGGGTCGGTAAGGCAGCGTTTCGCGGTCGATTTTGTTCGTCTTTGGCATCAGTCACTCTTTCCAGCCGTCTTCCGAGGGCTAGCCTTTTTGCGGATCGATAGCCACCGCTGAAATCGGCACGATCTCGATGCCGCGCTTCTTGGCCTCGACCACCCAGGATGACACGGTATCGACCGTCAGGTCGAAGGCCGAACCGATGCCGACGGCAGTGCCTTTGGCCCGCGCGGTCGCCTCCAGGCTGTCGAGCTTCTTCAGGATTTCGCCGCGATCCTGCACGGCATCAATCGCCATGTCGCCGGCGACGAAGGGCACGCCGTCTTTCAGCGCCAGATCCGGCGCCAGACTGCGCGCCGACGAGCCGTCATCGATATAGGCGAGGCCGCGTTTGCCGAGCTCGGCGATGAACGGCTCCATCGCCGCCGCGTCAGCGGAAAAGCGGGCGCCCATATAGTTCATGACGCCGGTATAGTTGGTCGTCCGCGACAGCGCCCAGTGCAGGCT
>NZ_RZQE01000942.1:0-988 GCF_004022955.1 Mesorhizobium sp. M7A.F.Ca.US.002.01.1.1
GTGCCGGCAACCGCGCGGACCGCCAAGCCAAACAGCGACAAACCGGGAGAACGACTCATGACCCGGCATGGCCCCGCTTCCTCGTACGACGGCGCCCTGCCGGCGCGGGTCAACGGGAAGGTATGCGCGCCTCCTATGGCGCCGGTCGTCAGGCACGTGAAGCCCGTCGCAATCACCGCAAGAAGCTCTCCGACCTCGCCCAGAAGCCGCATGCTCGACCAGCCATCAGTGCCCCTGCGGGTGTCCGCGATAGACGCCGGCACACCCCGAAACAAAAATCCCCATAGCTCACCGCGCCCGGACCCCGGGTTCCGGCATGAGAGGCTTCGTGCACCCGACGGCACCCGAAACCCTTCAGCATGCCAGTCGTTAAGCAGCTGACCGTCCCCGTGCCGCCGGATCATCCCTTCCACATCATCGATCGGAGAACAGCCTGCACATGCTCGGCGAGATCGAGTTCGCCGCGCGCCTCGATCTCTAAAATATATTGGGCCTTGGCCAGGCGATCCCCTTCCCGAACCGCAGCATAGCTGCAGATGGCGAGCAGCGCCCTCTCCTCCTCCCGGCTGGCTCTAGCGGGGTCGCTTTTGCCACCGGCTATTCCGTGCAAGGCTTCGCCGAAGGACAAGTATGCTGCCTTGTGAACTTCAATCAGCATTCGCATATTGTCGGACGGTTCTGGGTCTTGGCCCGGCGGCTCCATGCCGACTGCAGTTGCCGCAACCGTCGAGGTGACGACTGCACTGCTGGATTGGAAGAGCCAAGCGCGACGGTTGATCCTGGACGTGGCGAACTCTCCATTGCTTGGGGGCACTCGAAACGGTGACGTAACATCATCAGACCGTAACACGCCGGTTTGCGCATTTGTGTCAGGATGAAAGGTCCCCTGTCAGCCGACAGCGACTGCGGCTGAGGATGCGCAGCGCCCGCCATCTCGGACAGATGCCGCGCCCTACAAGCCGGGAAGAAGCTTGGATCGGGCCAGGCT
>NZ_RZQE01000943.1:0-983 GCF_004022955.1 Mesorhizobium sp. M7A.F.Ca.US.002.01.1.1
ACCGCAAGGTAGAAGGCCTGCGACCGGGGCGGACAGATATGGCGATGTCACCGACTCTGGGCTCGTGCTGAATTGCTTCGATTCGCCGAAGGCCAAGCGGATAGCTCGGTGTCATGTTCAGCCGACACCCACTCCATACGACGTCGTCGAACCACTGCTGCGCGGCGTGACGCAATGGGTTCCGGAACCAAAACTGCGACCCGATTGCAGGATTGCGACTCGTCGCCAAGCGCATTTGTCCGCGAAAACGTCGCCCGCTTCATCAACATGACACCGGAGACATTCTCGGGCATCTATGGGGCCGCATCCAGGGAAACGCACTGGCTGTCCTATGAGCTACGCCGCGCTCGTCTCGGGCAGAAGTTTGCGACCGACGAGGTTGCAGCGGGCAAAATCGACATCTTCATCAACGTCGACTCAACACACTCGAGAACCATCCGGACCTCGCCCGGGTCATCATTGGCTCACTGATGAATGCCATCTACAATCGCAATGAAGCAGGCCAGTTCGGATCTTGTCGATGAGCTGATTTCCATGAAATTCGTTCAGGAGATGAAATCCACCCAACAGCGCGTTGGCAAGCCTCCGACCCCGCTTGAAGATGGGCCCCCCTCCCCTTCCCGAGATCAGCTGTTCAACGGTGTCCGCGGCAGCCTACGGCGACAGCGACCTCAAGGGCCAAGAGTGACACCATAGAGCCGGGAATGATGGTCTTGGCATCGTTGTTCCCGAGCCGACAAATTCGGTTTCGACCTCAGGCCGGATTTCATCACCAAGCGTCTGCTATCAACGCTCGGGTGGCACCCTCGTCGGTTGCGAACGCTCCCTTGGCGAGCAGATAAAGGAAGTTTCGGGCGCTCGCCCGCACCGCTCAAAACGATGGTGCGCGAACTGCGGTCTCCAGCGATCGGCTTTCAGTCGGGTAACGGTTGACCTCCGCATGCAAACGCACCTGCAGGAGGCACGCTGACCTACCCTATGTC
>NZ_RZQE01000944.1:0-972 GCF_004022955.1 Mesorhizobium sp. M7A.F.Ca.US.002.01.1.1
CGTCGATGCCCATGAAGGAATAGGTTCCGGCCGTCGGCGTGTCGAGGCAGCCGATGATGTTCATCGCCGTCGACTTGCCGGAGCCGGACGGCCCCATGATGGCGACGAATTCGCCACGCCGGATGGCGAGGTCAATGCCGGCCAGCGCATGCACCTTGGCCTCGCCCTGGCCATAGCTCTTCCAGACCTTGTCGAAGGTGATGAGGGCAGCACCGGCAGCCACGGTATCAGCTCCGCTGCTGCGACGCGGTGATGACCTGTGCGCCTTCGTCGAGGCCAGAAATGATCTCGGTCAGTTCGCCGTCGGTCGAGCCGATCTTGACGTTGACCGGGTGCGGACGCCCGTTCTCCAGCACATAGAGCGTGCGCGAGCCGTCGGTGGGCACTGTGGCGGCCTGGCGCTGGCGGTTGCCGCCGGGGCGGCCCATGCGGCCGGTGAACAGGTCGCTGAGGCTCCAGCCGCGTGCGGCCTGTTGGGCAGGACGATAGCGGAAGGCGGTGGCCGGTACGGTGAGCACGTCCTTGGCCTGCTTGGTGACGACCGAAACGGTGGCGGTCATGCCGGGCCGCAGCAGCAGCTCGTTGTTGTCGACCTCGAGCCGCGCATTGTAGGTGACGACGCCGTCAGTGGTGACCGAGGCATAGGAGATGTCTCGGATCTCGGCATCGAACGGCCGCTCGGGGAAGGCATCGACGGTGAAGCGGGCATGCTGGCCGGATTTGACCGCACCGATGTCGGCCTCGTCGACCGCCGCCACCAGTTCCATGTTCCTGAGATCGGCGGCGATGATGAACAGCACCGGCGCCTGCAGCGAGGAGGCGACCGTCTGGCCGGGATCGACCGAGCGCGTCAAAACGATGCCGTCGATCGGCGCATAGATGGTGCTCTTGGCAAGGTCGGTCTGCTGCGCCTTGAGGTCGGCCTGGGCGATGGCGAGGTTGGCCTGCGCACTGTCTAGAGCTGCCTTGGAA
>NZ_RZQE01000945.1:0-968 GCF_004022955.1 Mesorhizobium sp. M7A.F.Ca.US.002.01.1.1
GGGCAATTCTGGTCGATACCGGCGTCGTCAGGATCGAAGCACCAAAGCGGGCGCAGGATGCCGCCATCGTGCCCGTCGACATCTATCTCGATCCAGCCAAGGCGCCAGACGGCATCAAATCCGTTACCTTGATCATCGACGCGAACCCTGCACCGGTGGCGGCAACGTTCCAGCTCGGCAAGGATGCCGGCGTGACGCATCTGTCGACGCGCGTGCGCGTCAACGACTATTCCTATCTGCGTGCCATCGCTGAGACGCAGGGTGGTCAACTCCATATGGTACAGACCTTCGTCAAGGCGTCAGGTGGCTGCTCCGCCCCTGCGGTCAAGAACCAGGACGAGGCCAACGCGACAATGGGTCAGATGAAGCTGCGCCAGTTCCCGCCCAAAGAGACGATGACCAAGACCGAGGAACTGCAGTTGATGATCCGGCACCCTAACAATTCGGGGCTGCAGCGGGATCCGCTGACCCAATATTTCATACCGGCGCATTTTGTCCAGAAACTGTCGATCTCCCAAGCCGGCCGGCCGATCCTCTCCATGGAAGGTGGAATATCGATTTCGGAAGATCCCAACTTCCGATTCGATTTCACCGTGCACGGCAAGGGCGAAATCCAGGTTGAAGCGATCGATACGGACGGCAAAACATTTCGCAATCAGTGGCCGCTCGAGACAGCGGGACTCTGAAGTCTCGATATCTTGCGCTGGACTGCCGGTGCTTGCCACTTGATCCCGAAAATGGAGCTCGTTCGGGAAGATCACGCCCAGGCAGAGGACGAAGCTCCATCCGGCTTCCGGATGGAGCAGGCTCTAAAAGCAGCGCACGTCGGCTTCCGACTGCGCGCGCTTCAATTCGGTACGGGCTGCCTTCGCCGGTGCGCTTTCGCGAAACAGCCCCGCGCTTTCGCCTGTGGTCAAAGACATGCTCTTGAAAGTCTCGGCTCTCTCATAGTGGTCGTAGGGAAGGAT
>NZ_RZQE01000946.1:0-964 GCF_004022955.1 Mesorhizobium sp. M7A.F.Ca.US.002.01.1.1
GCTGATCGGGCCGATGCTGGCCGCCATCGTCGCCGGCACCAATGGCGCCACGGTGCGCGTGCCGCGTCTTCTGTTCGGCGCCGCCCAGGCGATCGTCGGCTGCCTCGTCGCGGCGTCGATCTCGGCCGACATCTTTCCGGTCTTCTACAAGGAATGGCCGCTGTTTCTTGGCGTCGTGGTGGCCACCGTCACAGCCTCCAGCCTGCTCGGCTGGCTGATCAGCCGCTGGCGCATCCTGCCCGGCACCACCGCCGTCTGGGGCTCGTCGCCGGGTGCGGCCACCGCCATGGTGCTGATGGCGGGTGCCTTCGGCGCCGATCAGCGGCTCGTCGCTTTCATGCAATATCTGCGCGTCATCTTCGTCTCGATGACGGCGGCACTCGTTGCCAAGATGTGGGTCGACACGTCTGAGGTCGAAATCCCCGCCATCGTCTGGTTTCCGCCGATCGATGCCCAAGCCTTCGCCGCCACCATCGGCATCGCGGTCGTAGGCGGCCTGGCGGGAAAGTTGTGCCGACTGCCCTCGCCCTTCTTCCTCGGCACCTTCATCTTCGGCACCGTCGTCCATCTCGGCTTGGGCGTGGAAATGCAATTGCCGCAATGGCTGCTGGCCGTCAGCTACGCCATGGTCGGCTGGTCGATCGGCCTGAACTTCACAAGGGCGATCCTGCGCCATGCGGCGCACGCCTTGCCGCAGATCATCGCCTCGATCGTGGCCTTGATCGCCTTTTGCGGCGGCCTTGCCTTCATGATCAGCCATCTCCTGGGCATCGATCCGCTGACCGCCTATCTGGCGACCAGCCCCGGCGGCATGGACAGCATCGCCATCATCGCTGCAGCAGCGCAGAACGTCGACATCTCTTTCGTCATGGCGCTGCAATCGGTGCGCTTCCTGATCGTGCTGCTGGTTGGCCCGAGCGTGGCGCGGCTGGTGGCGAGAGGCGTCAGGCAATAGGCAGCGGCT
>NZ_RZQE01000947.1:0-957 GCF_004022955.1 Mesorhizobium sp. M7A.F.Ca.US.002.01.1.1
GGCCAGGCTGGTCGCGGCAGAGGCGCTTCCATTGAGGCCGTGAAACCTATGCTTCCAAGCGCGGCGGGGAGTCCCAGCGACAAGCCTGCGTTCGGCCGCCACCCTACGGCCGGCGCTGGCTATGTCGGCTGTTGCCGAGCCGCAACGACGGCCACTTAGGCAGCCGTGCCGACCAGCGATGGCGAGTCACCGCAAGCCAGCGCGACGAGATTCTGACGTTGAAGATCCCTCGGCTCGGGCGACAAGATCGTTGGCGAAATTCGCACGTTGTAATCGGGACGAAGGACCGATGGGACTACGCGGTCATTGCCTCAGGCGGATTTTTCATCGCTGGAAAAGACAGCATCGTCGTCCCGCTTCGGTATCTGCAAGTCGATGAGGAGCGAAACAGCTTTTACCTGCGCATCTCTAGTGCCGATGTGAACGCCGTTCCGTTGATGCCCGACCAGGAATATCTGTGGCTCGCCGATGAAGCATGGCGGGCGAAGAACGAAGGGATCTTCCAGAAGTTGATCCCTGACTCGGTTCGATAAGTAGCGGTCGCAATTTGATGATCATGCTGTCGATTGTCCTATTGCTTTGGGTCCCACGGCGGTCGCGTCGAACGACAGACGCGCTTTGGCTTTCGTTGGGATAGAGGATCGGCTATGGAACCAGTTGCTGGTTGCAGACATGGAATCGCGCAGCCAAAACGAGGGCCCGGAGGATCACCATGCATCTGACGAACGAGAGCATCATAGTCATATTGGTGGTCGGCCTTATTGCCGGATGGTTGGCCGGAAAGATCGTGCGGGGCTCTGGCTTTGGTCTAATCGGGGACATCGCAATCGGAATCATCGGCGCGTTCATCGGGGAATGGCTGCTGCCCCGCCTAGGCGTCCATCTCGGGAGCGGAACGATAAGCTTGATCGTTAATGCCACCCTCGGCGCGATTGTTCTTCTCCTAATCATCCGGTT
>NZ_RZQE01000948.1:0-951 GCF_004022955.1 Mesorhizobium sp. M7A.F.Ca.US.002.01.1.1
TGGCGGCGACCTCTTCACATGCCGATCGCCCAGACGATAGGCTGCCTCAATATTTCCTGCCAATGCGGCCCGCCGCATCCACGCCTCGCCGGCGGCGATATCTTGACCTGCAAGGCCACCCTCGATGAGCGCCAATCCCAACCGGAATTGGGCTGAGGGCAAGCCTTTCTCCGCGGCAAGCTGATACAGTCGCGCGGCTGCCGGTCGATCAGCTGGCATGCCGCGTCCATGCTCAGTCAGGACCCCAAGAAGGTAGATTGCGGTTGGCAGACCGGCGTCGGCAGCGCGTCGAACCTCGGCGGCAACTTTGGCCGTCTGCGCAGGCTGCCCGCGCCGGGCGAGGGAAAGAGCAAGGCCCAGGCATCCCTCAGGGCAGCCGGCTGCCGCAGACTTCTCATACCAGCCATGCGCCGCATCCAGGTCCCGCATCGCTTCGGGGCCTCTGCTAAGGATATAGGCGAGAATTGCCTGCCCGGTTGCGGAGCCAGCTTCGGCTGCCTTTTTCGCGAGCCCGAACGCTGCCGCGAATTCCGGCTCCCGCGAGGAATCCCGTTCGAACAAGCTTTGCGATTCCAAGCCATTGCCGTCGGGCTCCTGCGCCGCCAGTCCAGCCACGTAAAGCGCGGCGAGGAGCGACTGGGCATCGGGGCTGCCGTGATCGGCCGCTCGCCGCAGCCAACGCGCGCCTTCCGACCGGCTTGGCGGCACACCCAAACCTTCGAGATAGCAACGAGCGACGCGGTATTCGGCCTCGACAATCCCGGCGCGTGCCGCAATTGCCAGCAGCGGAAAGGCTTCTAAAGGCTTGCCGCTGTCAGAAAGCTGGATCGCCCGGCGCAATACCAGCGCTGGTGGACCGTAAGCAGTCAGGCGGTCAAGGATTGCCATCGATGCGAGAACGCATACCTCCGTTTGTCGCGCACGGCGCCCGAGCCTATGGCTCCCTCATCG
>NZ_RZQE01000949.1:0-942 GCF_004022955.1 Mesorhizobium sp. M7A.F.Ca.US.002.01.1.1
GCGTTGCGCAGCACCTCGCCCAGCACATGCGAGATCAGGATGCAGCTTTTGCCGCCGGCGACGAAGCGGCGCACGAAGGCCAGCAACTGGCCCGCCGTATGCGCGTCGAGCGACGATGTCGGCTCGTCGAGGATGACGAGGTCGAGACGATCCTGGGTGACCGTGAAGGCGCGCGCCACTTCGACCATCTGGCGACGGCCGATCGACAGGTCGCCGACAATGTCCGACGCCGAGATGCTATGACCCGGAAAGATCTCGTCGAGCTTGGCGGCGATCAGCTCGGCCGCCTTGCGCCGCCAGCCGAAGCCACGCAGCGAAGCGTGGTTGATGCGTGTGTTCTCGGCGACGCTGAGATTGGGGCACAGCGACAGCTCCTGGAAGACGCAGCGTATGCCGAGCTGCTGCGCGCGCGACACCGAGTAGTTGTCCTCGGTGTCGCCATGCACGCCGATCTGCCCGCTGTCGGGCACCAGCGTGCCCGCCACCATGTGCATCAGCGTCGATTTGCCGGCGCCATTGTGGCCGACGAGCCCGACGCATTCGCCGGGTCCGACGTGAAAATCCACGCCACCCAGCGCGCGAACGGCGCCGAAATGCTTTTCGGCGCCGTTCAGTCTGATGATGTCAGCGTTACCCCTGGGCATGCTCAACGATACTCGCTTGGCGATACGGACGGCAACGCTTGGCCGACATTCACTTGATGTTGGCTTTGATGGCCGCGATCGCGTCTTCCTGCGTGTATTCGTGGCTGGCGACGCCGCCCTTGGGGATCTTTGGCAGCTCGGCCTCGAAATCGTCCTGGGTGAAGGCCAGATACGGCACCAGCAGGTCATGCGGGATGTCGGTGCGGCCGTCGAGCACCTGCTGCGCCACCCAGAAGGCGAGCGACGACACGCCGGGCGCGATCGACGCCGACCATGTCTGGTAGCCGTCCTTCTCCTT
>NZ_RZQE01000094.1:0-16383 GCF_004022955.1 Mesorhizobium sp. M7A.F.Ca.US.002.01.1.1
CGACTGGCTGGACCGCAGCCGCAGCCGGCTGGCGGCGCTTGGCGACGTGCTCGACCCCGCCCGCTTCGTGCCTTCGCTGACGCCGATGCGCTCCAACCAGGGCTGGTCGATGACCATCTCGCTGCCCGAGCCGGCGACCGCCATCTCCTGGCGCATGGGCGACAGCGGTCCTTTCACCGACACCGGTTTCCTGGCCATGAACGACCCGACGACCGGCAAGCCGATGGCCAATCCGAGCTTCGAGATGCCCGACAGCACCGTGGCGGGGATCATTGCGATCAAATATCTCGATATCAGGGGCCGCGAGACCGGCCCGTTCGACATCCGCTTCGACCCCGAAACAGCGCTTCAGCAAGGCAACAAGCAGATCCTCGACCAGTTCTGGACCTCGTGGATCGCCTTCGATGCCAGCGGCAACCACGGCCTGGTCTATTTCACCCAGATGCTGTCCTACCGCTGCGCCATCAAACAGGTGCATTACAGCCTGAACGGCGCGGCACTCGACAAGGAGATCAAGATGCCGCCTTGCGACAAGAAGGACCCCTACGCCATTCCCTACGATTACCAACCCTATTTCAAGGTCGCCGACAGCGTGAAATCGATGTCGGTGCAGGTTACCTACACCGACGACACCAAGTCGCCGGTGCGGGAATACAAGCGACAGTAGCTCACCCTCCCCTTGTGGGGAAGGTGAAGGTGCGCGATGCAAAAATGCCCTGTCGCAGTGCTTGCGCAACCGCCGCCGAACGGTTCAGTTTGCGCCTTCAGAATCGGTGACAGCGCAATGACCATCCACACCATCAAGGCCAGAGGCATTTCGGTTTCGCTCGACCTCACGGTCGGCCACATCGCCGACATGGTCGTCGAGGGCGGCGGGCGGCAGCTGAAGCCGCTGCATCGCGCGCCCTGGGTCGATGCGAACGAGACGCTGCCGAAAGACCTGCCGGAAGGCACGGTTCGGCTGTCCGGCGATTTCCTCTGCGCGCCGTTTTCGCGCAGCGATGTCGAGGAAGCGCCGCTGCATGGCTGGACGGCCAACAGCGCCTGGGATGTCGTCGAAAGTGTCGCGACCGACGATGGCTGGCGCGCCGTCTACCGCTTGCGGCACAAGGTAATGGGCGCTTCGGTCGACAAGATCCTGACGCTGCACGACGGCCATCCCTTCCTCTACCAGGAGCATGCGTTTTCAGGCGGCCATGGTGCCATCTCGGTCGCCCATCACCCGATGACGGCCATGACCGGCGGCGGCAGGCTGGCCTTTTCGCCGAAGCGTTTTGCCGCGACGCTGGACGACCCGCTGGAGCCCGATCCCGCACGCGGCCGCTTCATGCTCGCCTATCCGGCGCGCTCCGCCGATCTCGGTCATTTTCCCGCCGCCGGCGGCGGCACGCTCGACCTGACGGAATACCGTATGGATGACCGCCGCGAGGATTTCATCACGCTGGTCGAAGCCGACCATGGCGGGCCGGGATGGACCGCGCTTGCACGACAGGCCGAGGACGATCTGGTGCTGGTGCTGAAGAACCCGGCCGAACTGCCAATCACCATGCTGTGGTTCAGCAATGGCGGGCGCGACTACGCCCCATGGAGCGGCCGCCACCTTGGCGTGCTCGGCATCGAGGATGGCCGCGCTGCCGTCGGCCATGCCGCCTCGATCGGCGACAACTGGCTGAAGCGCGAAGGGGTGGCGACCGCTTTTGCGCTGGGCGAAGGCCAAAGCGTGTCCTTTCGCCACGTCATCGGCGTCCTGCCGCTGTCGGGCGGCGAGCCGCCGCGGGACGTCATGACGGCGGATGGCCGCATGCGGCTGCAAGCCGGTGGTTCGACGCCGGAGGTTCCCTTCGACAGCGATTTCCTGCGCATCGGCCAGCCGCTGGCCTCGTAGGTGTGATTGCGCGGCCGCAGGGTTTGAAATTTCCGTGAACTGTCGCCAAGATGTGGCCGAAATCATCATGCGGAACATGGTGGATCTGAAGCTCTGCCAGAGAGGCTCTCATGTCCGAAATCGCCCATCTCGCCGCCACCATCTTCAAGCGTGCCGGCAAGGCAAACCGCTTCATCGTCGCCATTGCCGGTCCACCGGGCGCCGGCAAGTCGACGCTGTCGGCAAGGCTGCATGAACTGCTGCCCGAAGGTGCAGCGGAGGTCGTACCGATGGACGGCTTCCACTATGACGACGCCGTGCTCGAGCGGCGCGGTCTGCGCGCGCGCAAGGGCGCGCCGGAAACCTTCGACTTTGCCGGTTTTGAGGCCTTGCTGAAGCGTATCCGTGCCGGTGAACCCGACATCGCCATTCCGGTCTTCGACCGCAGCATGGAACTGTCGCGCGCCGCAGCCTCGATCGTCGCCACAGAAACCAAGTTCATCCTGGTCGAGGGCAATTACCTGCTGCTCGACGAAGAGCCGTGGTCGCGGCTGGCGCCGCTGTTCGATTTCTCGATCTTCGTCGACGTGCCGCGCAACGAGCTCGAGCGCCGCCTGATGGAGCGCTGGCACGAGCATGGCCGCTCCGATGAAGATGCGCGCGCCTGGATCGCTTCCAACGACCTGCCCAACATCGAGCGCGTGCTCGCGCGGCGCAGTGCCGCCGATCTGGTGATCGGCCTTTCCGCTTGATTCGACGGATTGTGCAAGGGGAACCTTAAGACTTTCAGGCCGTTATCCCGACACGACAATTGTGCCAAAAGAGGGATTCGGTCCAATGGCAACCAAGGCAAAAAAGCCTGCGCCCGCCAAGGGCAAGGCGACCCAATCCAAAACCGGCGCCGGCCCGGCGATGACAGCCCGTTCAAAGGACGCCAAGCCGGCTTTCGGCAAGGCAGCGCCGAAGAAAGTGGTGCCGGCCGCAGCGAAAGCCGCGCCAAAAGCCCCAAAGCCGAAGAAGCCCGCGAGTTCCAGCGACTCCTTAGGCGGCAGTGCGATGCGCACGGCCAAGGCCACGGCCAACGTCGCTGCCGGCGCAGTCATGGTCGCCGCCCGAGGTGCTGCCTCGCTCGCTGCTTCCGTCATGGGCAAAGGCGGTTCGAAAGCCAAAGCGAAGGCGAAATAGCCGCGCTTCGGAGGCTGGTTTTTCTATCCCTTGGCCGGGATGGCCAGGCCTTTTTGCACCGCCGGCCGCGCCAGGCCGCGCTCCAGCCATGTTCCCAGATGGGCGAAATCGTCAAAGCCGACGAGTTCGCGCGCTTCGTAGAATCCGATCAGGTTGCGCACCCAACCGAGCAGCGAGATGTCGGCGATGGTGTAGTCATTGCCCATGATCCACTTGCGCCCTTTCAGCCGGCCGTCGAGCACGCCGAGCAGTCGCTTTGACTCGTCGCGATAGCGCTCCAGAGGGCGTTTGTCGGCGATTTCGCGGCCGGCGAATTTGTGGAAGAAGCCGACCTGGCCGAATATTGGCCCGACCGAGGCCATCTGGAAGAACACCCACTGGATGGTCTCGTAGCGGCGCGCGCCATCAATGGGCATGAGCAGGCCGGTCTTTTCAGCAAGGTAGAGCAGGATGGCGCCGGATTCGAACAGGCCGATCGGCTTGCCGTCCGGGCCGTTGGGATCGATGATCGCCGGTATCTTGCCGTTGGGATTGAGCGACAGGAATTCCGGTGTCCAGCTTTCGTTCTGGCCGATGTTGACCCAATGCGGCTCGTAAGGAAGGCCGAGTTCCTCCAGGGCGATCGATATCTTCACCCCGTTCGGCGTTGTCGCCGAATAGAGCTGGAGCTGGTCCGGATGCTTGGCCGGCCAACGCGTTGCGATCGGAAAGGCGGACAGGTCTGCCATGGAAACTCCTGGATGAGGATTCGCGCCGAGCGGCGCGGTTTTGGCGGGTCGGCCAAGGATTAGACGCGGCGCACGGCACGATCAATATGGCGGCGAAGGGTTTCATCGAGCACGGACAGTCAACGGAATGGCCGGCCTGGGGCAGATCCGCCCGCCCCCTAGATCAGACAGCCTTGAAGGCCAGCACGGCATTGGTGCCGCCGAACGCGAAGCCGTTGCTGATCGCGGCGCGCACCTTGCGCTCGCGCGGCACATTCGGCGTGACGTCGAGGTCGCAATCGGGATCGGGCTCACGAAAATTGGCCGTCGGCGGCACGATGCCTTCGCGGATCGCCATCACGCAGGCGATCATCTCCAGCGCACCCGATGCGCCGAGGCAGTGGGCGTGCATCGACTTGGTCGACGACACCGAAAGCTTGTAGGCATGGTCGCCGAAGACGCGCTTGATCGCTGCCGTCTCGATCTGGTCGTTGGCCTTGGTGCCGGTGCCATGGGCGTTGAGGTAGTCGACATCCTCGGGATTGAAGCCGGCATCGGCGAGGCAGGCGCGCATGGCCGCCGTCGGCCCTTCGACGGTCGGCGCGACAATGTCGGAGGCGTCGGCGGAGAGGCCGGCGCCGGCGACCTCGGCAAGGATGGTGGCGCCGCGCGCCATGGCGTGCTCGTACGTCTCCAGGACCGCCATGCCGGCGCCCTCGCCGAGCGACAGTCCCTGGCGGTCGGCCGAAAATGGCCGGCAGGTGTCGGGCGCCAGCACGCGCAATGCTTCCCAGCCCTTCAGGATGCCCCAGACCAGCGGCGCATCGGTGCCGCCGGCGACCATCACGTCGGCGCGGCCAAGTCTGATCTGGTCGACGGCCGAGGCGATGGCGTGGTTGGACGACGAACAGGCCGAGGTGACGCCGAAGACCGGGCCGCGCAGGCCCAGATTCATGCTGACGTGGCCAGAGGCCGCGCTTGGCATGACCTTTGGCACGGTGAAGATGCCGGCGCGGTTCTTGCCCTCGACCAGGATGGCGCGATAGCTCTCCTCGATCGCCTCCCAGCCGCAGACGCCGACGCCGACGACGGTGCCCATCCGATAGGTGGTGGCTTCATTCGAGACCAGGCCGGCGTGCTGCATGGCTTCCCTGGCTGCGATCGTCGCCAGCAGGCTGAAGCGGTCCATCGACACGGTCTGCTTGCGGTCGATGCCGTGATCGGGAAGCGTCTTGATTTCGCAGCCGACCTTGACCTTCAGATCATGCAGTTGGGGACTTGTGATCTGGCCGATGGCCGAGCGGCCGGCGCGCATCTCGTTCCAGATCGCGGGCGCGCTGGTGCCGAGCCCGCAAATGCCGCCCATGCCGGTGATGACAACGCGCTGCCGCATTCAGTTCAGGCTTTTTTCGCGATCAGCGCGCGCACAGCTTCGACCATGTCGCCGACGTTCTTCAGATTGCTCCAGGCGTCGACCGTGTTCATCTCGATCTCGATGCCATACTCTTCCTCAAGATCGAAGATAATCTCCGTCAGCTCGAGCGAATGGATGCCAAGCGAGGTCAATTCGGTGGTGGTGGTGATTTCTTCGCCGCCCGGCTCGGCATGAGCCTTGATCTTCGCGATGATATCCGTTGCCAGCTGGTCGGCCATTCGGTTCCTTCCCCACTATCTCGCGTTTCCCGACGCCGACTGAGCAGCGCCCCTTTTTCTCCTGGTATCAAGCCGCCGTCGTCGTTTAATACCCCCGCCAAGCGCAGCATGACCGTACCAAGGTGGTTCCCTCTATAGAAACCGAAACGTTGTCAAGCAACAAGCTATATCGAACTCCATATCGACAAAGCCGCCGGAGTGCTTAACGTGCAGGCATGGATATGGGCGAACATGGCGGGATTTCGACGCAGCGCGTTGCGGGCGTGGCGCGGCTTTCCTGTGCGCTTGGCGAGGGCCGCACGCGCTTGCGGCGCCTCTATCAGGACGGCGCCGCCAAGATAAGAATGCCGGCCGTCTCGGCCGATCCGCTCGAAGCGGTGCTGATCAACACCGCCGGCGGAATGACGGGCGGCGACCGTATCGCCTGGGACGTGGATGTCGGCGCGGCCGCTTCGGCATCGATCACCACGCAGGCCTGCGAGAAGATCTACCGGGCGGCATCCGACCATGCCGAAGTGCGGGTCAATTTGTCGGTAGGCGAAAACGGCCGCATCGCCTGGCTGCCGCAGGAAACCATCGTCTTCGACCGGGCGGCCTTTGCCCGCACGCTCGACGTCGAGCTTGCCGTCGGCGCCGAGGCGCTGGTGCTGGAAGCCGCCGTCTTCGGCCGCCTGGCGATGGGCGAACGCGCCACGCAGGGCAACTTCCATGACCGCTGGCGTGTGCGTCAGGATGGCGCCCTCGTTCATGCCGAGGATTTCCGCATCGGGCCCGATATCGCCGCAACGCTCGATCGCCCGGCGGTTGCCGGCGGCGCGATCGCGGTGGCGACATTGCTTCTGGTGTCGCCGCGCGCCGAAGCCCTGCTCGATCCGGTTCTGGAGATCGTCGGCGACCAGGGCAGCGCCAGCGCCTGGCGCGTGAAGAAATCTGGCAAGCTTCTTGCGAGGCTCTACGCCGGGGATGGCTACCGGCTGCGCCAGCGGCTGGTTCCACTCGTCGAATTGCTCAACGGAAGGGCGGGGTTGCCCAAATTATGGTCACTATAGGCCTGCCTCTACCAATCCAGGGAAACGCATGAACCTGACGCCGAGGGAAAAGGACAAGCTGCTGATCGCCATGGCGGCGATGGTGGCGCGCAAGCGGCTCGAACGCGGCGTCAAGCTCAACCATCCGGAAGCGATTGCGCTGATCACCGATTTCGTCGTCGAAGGCGCCCGCGACGGCCGTCCGGTTGCCGAACTGATGGAAGCCGGCGCTCATGTCGTCAGCCGCGCGCAAGTCATGGAAGGCATCGCCGAGATGATCCATGACGTGCAGGTCGAGGCGACGTTTCCCGACGGCACCAAGCTGGTGACCGTGCACGAACCGATCCGTTGAGGAGGACAGGATGCTGGAGCTGCGTCCCAACTGCGAATGCTGCGACAAGGACCTGCCGCCCGAGGCGACGGATGCGCTGATCTGCACCTTCGAGTGCACCTTTTGCGCCGGATGCGTGGAACAGGTGTTGGGCGGCATCTGCCCCAATTGCGGCGGTGGTTTTTCGGCGCGGCCGATCCGCCCGGCAGCGATGCTGAAGAAATATCCGGCGTCAGCCAAACGCGTTCTCAAGGCCGAAGGCTGCGGCCCCCGCAAGGCGGCGTGAACACCAGACCGAGCAAAACGAAAGGCAAACAGAATGATATCCGCCAAACGCCTCTGCCTGTCGGCGATCCTGCTGCTGGCCGCCGCCCTGCCGGCCTATGCCCATGTCGGCCTGGGTACCACCTCCTCCTTCACGGCCGGCTTCATGCACCCGCTCTCCGGCCTCGATCACATGACGGTGATGATCGCGGTCGGGCTGTGGGCGGCGCTCAAGGGCGGCAAGGCGGTTCTTGCCTGGCCGGCTGCCTTTGTCGGCGTCATGCTGGTCGGCGGCGCGCTGGGCATGCTGCATATGCCGCTGCCCTTCGTCGAACCGGGCATACTGGCATCGGTCGTGACACTCGGACTGCTGGTGGCGCTGGCGATCGATCTGCCGGTCTCGGCCGGCGTCGCCATCATCGGCCTGTTCGCACTTTTCCACGGCCACGCGCATGGCACCGAGGTGCCGGAGAATGCCGGCGGGCTTGAATACATGGCCGGCTTTGCGATCGCCACGCTGTTGCTGCATGCCACCGGCATCGCCACCGGTCTCGGTCTCGGCATCCGGTTTCGTGGCCTGGCCCGCGCTGCCGGTGCCGCCTGCGCGGCGATCGGCATCGGTCTCGCCTTCGGCATCGTGTGAGGGTGACCATGATCCCCGGTGAAATCATCACGGTGGGCGGCGACATCGAGCTCAACAAGGGCCTGCAGACCGTCACCCTGAAAGTCGCCAACAGCGGCGACCGGCCGATCCAGGTCGGCAGCCACTACCATTTCTTCGAAACCAATGAGGGGCTGAAATTCGACCGCGAACGGGCGCGTGGCATGCGCCTCGACATTGCCGCGGGCACGGCCATGCGCTTCGAGCCGGGCCAGGAGCGCGACGTCACGCTGGTGCCGCTCGGCGGCAAGCGCGAGGTCTACGGATTTCAGCAGAAGGTGATGGGCAAGCTGTGAGATCTTCCGGCGCGCTCAGCTCAGTTCGATGGCTTGGCCGCGGCGTAGATGACGATCTTTCCGGGATTGTCGAATTCGACGGCGAGGACATCCTGCGCCTGCACGCGCCGCGATTCGATGGCGTTGAACAGCAGCGCGTTGGCCTCGATCTCCTTGCGCAGCTCCGTAATGTCGTCCTGATGCTGCTTGACCTTGGCCTCGATCTCCGGCGGCGGGCCGCCTTCGCTGCGCGCGGCGTCGGTGAGGAACACGATGTCGACCTTGTCGAGCTTGGATGTCTTGCGCACCGTGCCGATGTTTTCACGCGTGCGGTCGATCGCCGTGTTGACGTTGCCGGCCTCGGTGTTGGCCTTGGCCTCTTCCTGCTTGACCTGCGAGCCGACGATGCGATTGACGGTCTCCGTGCTTTCCAGTCCTTGCGCCTTCAGTCCGGCAGCAGGACCAGCCGCCGCCAGGAACGTCATGGCGGCGACTGCCTGCATTCTGGTCGAGAAAGAAGTGATCGCCATCGCTCGCTCCTGAGAGAAATCGTTTCGGGGCGCGGGTTAGCGCGAAAAGAACAAAACGAATCCGGCCCGGCGAAGGTTCCTTTCCCGATGCGGCCGGCCGGCCGGATGCCGGCCCGCCATGCCGTGGCGTCAGCTCGCCTTCTTGGTGATCAGGGTCAGTGCGCCATTGGGTTCCATACTGGCTGCGACCACCTGCGCCGAGGTCATTCCCTTGGCCTCGAGCGCCGACTTGACCTTGGGTGTGGCGTCGATCGAGCTGCGCAGTTTCTTCAAGCCGTCATCGCCGCGCTGGGCGATCACCTGGTTGACCTGCGTCTGGGTGTCCTTTGGCAGCTCCGTGATGTCGACGATGTTGACGCTCTGGATCGTCGGCACCGCGGGCTGAGCCTGGGGCGTGGCTGGAGCAGGCGTTGCCGGCGCCGGAGCGGGCTGTGGCGCGGGTTGCTGCTGGGCACTGGCGGCGCCCGCCAGCATCAGGCTGGCGGCGGCGGCAAGAACTATCGTTTTGCGCATGGATTTTCCTTTCCATCGATTGGCAAACGGTCGGTCTGGGGTGACGCCCTAACCTCAACCGCCAAATGGGATCAGAAGGTGTCGCCCAGCAGGTCATTGCGTGACCATAGGATGGCAGCAATGTGCAGCCGCGCTTCAATCCAACCGCATTTCGGCAAACCGCATTTCGGGAGCAATCGCTGATGGCCAGAATTACCCGCGCCGCCTACGCGCAGATGTACGGCCCGACGGTCGGCGACAGAGTACGGCTTGCCGACACCGAACTGTTCATCGAGGTCGAGAAGGATCTCACCATCCATGGCGAAGAGGTGAAATTCGGCGGCGGCAAGGTGATCCGCGACGGCATGGGCCAGAGCCAGGTTTCCAGGGCGCAAGGCGCCGTCGATACCGTGATCACCAACGCGCTGGTGATCGATGCCAGTGCAGGCATCTTCAAGGCCGACATCGGCCTCAGGGACGGGCGCATCGCGGCCATCGGCAAGGCCGGCAATCCGGACACGCAGGATGGCGTCACCATCATCATCGGCCCCGGCACCGAGATCATCGCCGGCGAAGGCAAGATCCTGACATCAGGCGGCTTCGACGCGCATATCCACTTCATCTGCCCGCAGCAGATCGAGGAAGCGCTGATGTCAGGCATCACCACCATGCTCGGCGGCGGCACGGGCCCGGCGCACGGCACGCTGGCCACCACCTGCACGCCGGGGCCATGGCACATGGCCCGCATGATCCAGTCCTTCGACGCCTTTCCGATGAACATCGGCCTGTCGGGCAAGGGCAATGCCTCGCTGCCCGCCGCGCTCGAGGAAATGGTGCTGGGCGGCGCCTGCTCGCTGAAGCTGCACGAGGACTGGGGCACGACGCCGGCGGCCATCGATTGCTGCCTGTCGGTCGCCGACGATTACGACGTGCAGGTGATGATCCACACCGACACACTGAACGAATCCGGCTTTGTCGAGAACACGGTCGCCGCCATCAAGGGCCGCACCATCCACGCCTTCCACACCGAGGGCGCCGGCGGCGGCCACGCGCCCGACATCATCAAGGTCTGCGGCCTGCCCAACGTCATCCCGTCCTCGACCAATCCGACGCGGCCCTACACGGTCAACACGCTGGCCGAGCATCTCGACATGCTGATGGTCTGCCATCATCTGTCGCCGTCGATCCCCGAAGACATCGCCTTTGCCGAAAGCCGCATCCGCAAGGAGACCATCGCGGCGGAAGACATTTTGCACGACATCGGCGCCTTCTCGATCATCTCGTCGGATTCGCAGGCCATGGGCCGCGTCGGCGAAGTCGCGATCCGGACCTGGCAGACCGCCGACAAGATGAAACGCCAGCGCGGCTCGCTGCCGCAGGAGACCGGCAACAACGACAATTTCCGCGTCCGCCGCTACATCGCCAAATACACGATCAACCCGGCCATCGCGCATGGGCTGTCGAAAGACATCGGCTCGATCGCGGTTGGCAAACGCGCCGACCTGGTGCTGTGGAACCCGGCCTTCTTCGGCGTCAAGCCGGACATGGTGCTGATCGGCGGCATGATCGCCGCCGCCCCGATGGGCGACCCCAACGCCTCGATCCCGACGCCGCAGCCGATGCATTACCGGCCGATGTTCGGCGCCTATGGCAAGGCCAGGACCAACTCGTCGGTGACCTTCGTTTCGAAGGCAGCGCTCGAGTCGGGACTGCATGGCAGGCTCGGTGTCGACAAGCAGTTCGTCGCCGTCGAAAACACCCGCGGCGGCATCGGCAAGCATTCGATGGTGCTCAACGACGCCACGCCGCATGTCGAGGTCGATCCGGAAACCTACGAGGTGCGCGCCGACGGCGAGTTGCTGACCTGTGAGCCGGCGACGGTGCTGCCGATGGCGCAACGGTATTTTCTGTTTTGAAGCGGCGCTTCCACCGGGCGCGCATTATCCGTTGCAGCCCTTGGTGGAAGGCAGCACTATGCGGCCAACCAACAGCTGCATTGTGATCGAGCATGACCACCGAAATCGCTTCCGCCCACGACATCTTCCCGCACATCCGCATCGTCATGGGCATGGTGATCGGGCTTGGTGTCGCCCGCCTGCTGTCGGGGGTGGCGCGCATCGTCCAGCATCCCGGCCAGTACAAGCTCTATACCGTGCATCTGGCCTGGGTCGTCTCGGTGCTCCTGATGCTGGTGCATTTCTGGTGGTGGGAGTTCGGCCTCTACGCCGTCGAGATCTGGACCTTCGGCAAATATTTGTTCATCATTTTCTACGCGATCACGCTGTTCCTGCTGTGCGCGCTTTTGTTCCCAGATTCGATGCTGGACTACACCAGCTACGAGGATTTCTTCTATTCGCGCCGGGCGTGGTTCTTCGGCCTGCTGGCGGCGACCTATCTGCTCGACGTGGTCGACACGCTGCTGAAGGGGCCGGAGCATTTCGCCCGCTTCGGCAGCGAGTATCTGTTCCGCACGCCGGTCTTCGTCGCGCTCTGCATCATCGCGATCCTGGTGCGCGACCGCCGCTTCCACATCGCCTTTGTCACGGCGGCGCTTATCTATCAGATATCGTTCATCCTGCGGCTCTTCGACACCATCGTCTGAACGAACGCGATGATCTAGCTTGTTGGGGAAAGGCAGGGTTCGACATGTACAAGGCCGTTGGATCGCGCGTGTGCGGGCACAAGCAAATGGGAAATCCATGAAATGAAGCTCAACCTCAACACCGACTTCACCAAATTCCCGCGCGCCGTCTCGGTGCTGTCCGCCGGCGCTGCCGGAACCACCCTACCGTCCGGCCGGGCCATTCTCGCCCATGACGAGCGGCATCTGCGCCGCCGGGCCATCGAACTTGCCGACGGCGGCAAGGTGCTGGTCGACCTGCCCGAACCCGTCGCCTTGAACGATGGCGACCGGCTGGTGCTGGAGAATGGCGGCCATATCGAGATCATCGCGGCACCGGAAGAGGTCTACGACATCCGCGCCCGCGATGGCGTGCATCTGGCCGAACTCGCCTGGCATATCGGCAACCGCCATCTCGCGGCAGGCATCGAGGCCGGACGCATCCTCATCCTGCGCGACCATGTCATCAAGGCGATGCTGGAGGGGCTGGGCGCCACCGTGACCGACGTTTCCGAACCGTTCAAGCCGGTGCGCGGCGCCTATTCCGGGCATGGCGGGCAAAGCCACGATCACGGCCATGCGCATGCCCACAGCCACGCCGAAGCGCACAGCCATTCTCATGGCGAAGCGCGTTCCCATTCGCACAGTCATGCCGGCCATCACCACGATCATGACTGACCAGCCTTCGAACATCGCCCTGCTGCGGCTGATGGCGTGGCTGTCGCCTGCCTTTCCGGTCGGCGGCTTTTCCTACAGCCATGGTCTCGAGCGGGCGGTGCATGACGGGTTGGTTGCCGATGCCGGGAGCCTCGCCGGCTGGCTGGAGACGCTGGTCGAGATGGGCTCGGGCTGGAACGACGCCGTGCTGTTCGCCGAGAGCTGGCGCCGGGCATGCGGCACCGGTGATCTCGATGAAGTGGCGGCACTCGCCGAAGCCCTGGCCGGCTCGCGCGAACGCCATACCGAGACCATGCTGCAGGGTGGAGCCTTCCTCAAAGCGGCGGCCGCCTGGCCTAATCCGGTGCTGGAGCGCCTGCCGGCCGAATGCGCCTATTGCGTCGCCGTCGGCGCCATTGCGGGTGGCAACGGCATCGCGCTTCAGGATGCGCTGTCAGCCTTCCTGCAAACCTTCTTCTCCAACCTTGTGCAGGCAGCGATCCGGCTTGGCATCGTCGGCCAGAGCGGCGCGACCACGTTGTTAGCCGGCTTCGAGCCGCTGGCCCTGGCGACCGCAAGCCGCGCCGCGCGCTCGACACTCGACGATCTCGGTGGCTGCGCCTTCGTCTCCGATGTCATGGCGATGAAGCATGAAACCCAATATTCGCGACTGTTCCGCTCATGATTTTTCTCGCCTTCTCGCTTTCGACTGTTCTGCTCCTGATCACCGCGCTGCATGTCTATTGGAGTCTTGGCGGCATCTGGCCGGGCCAGGATGCGGCCTCCTGCGCCCGTGCCGTGGTCGGCTTTCGCGGCGTCGATGAGATGCCGACGCCGTTCGCCAGTTTCGCCGTTGCCGCATGCCTCTGCTTGGCGACACTATGGCCGCTGGCGCTCATGGGAGTCTTCGCTTCACCCTTCCCCAAGGAGGGTCTCGCCGCCACGTCGCTGCTCATCGGTCTGGTGTTCCTGGGACGCGGCATAGCCGGCTTCACGCCGTGGTGGCGGCGGCTGACGCCTGAACAGCCTTTCGCGCGGCTCGATGTCCGCTATTATTCGCCGCTGTGCCTGTTGATCGGGCTCGGCTTTGCCATCCTCGCCATCACGGAGTTTCCCGCATGACACAGACAAATGGTCCGCTGCGCGTCGGCATTGGCGGCCCGGTCGGTTCGGGCAAGACGACGCTGACCGAAAAACTGTGCAAGGCGCTGCGCGACGAGTTTTCCATCGCCGTCGTCACCAACGACATCTACACCAAGGAAGACGCCATGATGCTGGCGCGGCTGCAGGCGCTGCCCGAGGACCGCATCATGGGTGTCGAGACCGGCGGCTGCCCGCATACCGCGATCCGCGAGGATGCCTCGATCAATCTGCAGGCGATCGCGCAGATGAACAGGAAGTTCCCGGACCTCGACATCGTCTTCATCGAATCCGGCGGCGACAACCTTGCCGCCACCTTCTCGCCGGATCTCGCCGACCTGACGCTCTATGTCATCTCGGTCTGCCAGGGCGAGGAGATTCCGCGCAAGGGCGGGCCGGCGATCACCCGCTCCGATTTCCTGGTCATCAACAAGAGCGATCTGGCACCCTACGTGAACGTCAATCTCGATGTCATGGAGAGCGACGCCGGCCGCATGCGCGGCAAGCGGCCGTTCGGCTTCACGGACCTGTCGCGCGGCAAGGGACTGCAGGAGGTGATCGATTTCATCATCGAGCATGGCGGCCTGCGAGCCGGCGCTGCCGCTGCCAGCACGGCGGCGTGAGCATCCCTGCACCAACCAAAACCGGTTGCGGGAATGGGCTGGCCACGGCATTCTTGCCGAAACCGGAGAATTTTTCGATGAGCCTTGCCCGTCTGCAAAAGGAAACGCTGACCAACCTGCCCTACTATGAGGAGCGCGTCGATCTCGCCTGTGCCTTCCGCTGGACGGCGCGGCTCAACATGCACGAGGCGGTGGCCAATCATTTCTCGCTGGCCGTCAATGATGAGGGCACACAATTCCTCATGAACCCCAACCAGGTGCATTTCTCGCGCATCAAGGCGAGCGACCTTCTGATGATCGATGCCAACGATCCGGAAACGCTCTCCGGCCCCAATGCGCCCGACCCGACGGCGTGGGGGCTGCATGGCGCCATCCATCGCAATGTGCGTCACGCGCGCTGCGTCATGCATGTGCACTCGATCCACGCCACGGTGCTGGCATCGCTCGCTGACTCGACATTGCCGCCGATCGACCAGAATTCGGCGATGTTCTTCAACCGCCATGTGGTCGACGCGCACTATGGCGGGCTGGCCTTCGAGGAGGAGGGCGAGCGCTGCTCGCAGCTTCTCGTCGATCCCAAGGTCAAGGTGATGGTGATGGGCAATCACGGCGTGCTGGTCATCGGCGACACGGTCGCCGATGCCTTCAACCGCATGTTCTATTTCGAGCGCGCCGCCGAGACCTACATCAAGGCGCTGTGGACCGGCCGCCCGCTGCGCACGCTGTCCGACGCGATCGCCGAAAAGGCGGCGAGCGAGATGGACGATTACCCCGGCCAGGCCGAACGCCATCTCAGCGAGTTGAAGGCGATCCTCGACGAGCAGGAACCGGTCTACCGGAATTGAGCGTCCTTCTCCCCATGCCGTCACTATACGGGGAGAAGGTGCCGGCAGGCGGATGAGGGGCGGCGCCGACCTGGGCGGTTTTCCTCAGAGCCCCAGCTCTTTCCCCAATTCCTCGGCGCTGTTGATGACGATGGCGCCGGGCGGGCCTTCCATCGGCTTTTCCGGCCAGAAGATCGTCTTCATTCCCGCCGCCAGCCCTGCCATGGCGCCCGGCCAGCTGTCGTCGATCGCTACCGCCTGCGCGGGATCGACATCGGCCAGATACGCGGCGCGCAGGAATGGCTCGGCATGCGGCTTGCCTTCGCGCACGTCGTTGCGGCTGATCGTCTTCATGCCGGGGTAGATCAGGCCGACCATGCTCAAATTGGCGTCGACGATCATCCGGTCCGAATTCGAGACCACGGCCTGCTGGATGCCTCTTGCACGCAGCTCGTTGAAGATCTCGATCGCGCCGGGGCGCGGCTTCAAGCTCTCCACCAGCGGCAGGTAGTGTTCGTATTTGCGCAGGATCCAGTCGTCGAAAGGCAGGTCCAGGCCGAACTCGTCGCGCATCATCTCGTAGACCGGCAAGGCGGCGACGCCGAGCACGCGCTCATGCAGATCGTCCGGCGGGACAAGGCCGACATTGCGCATCGCCGCCACCAGGGCAGCTTCGTGCAGCGGTTCGCTGTCGACCAGCGTGCCGTCCATGTCCCAGAAAACCGCTTTCGGCGTCATGCGAGGCTCCTTTTTGCCATCCCTTAAAGGGTTTGAGCCGGGAGATAAACCTTCGGAGCGCAAGAACGTGCCGCCTGCCGGGACCGCAGCCAAGTCTCTTGGCGAGACGGACATCGTGGGGAGACGAGAAACTGGGCCGTGCCTACGCCGAGGGACAGCAAGCAATTGCCCCCGAGATTTGACAATTGCGCAGCAGGCCGTTCCCTGCGAAAGTGGGCATGGGCCGCTCTCATGACCGGCGGTCTCGGGAGGCAGGACTTTGAATAGCCGGCAGGATGGTGGCAGCAACAGGCTGGACGATGCGGCACGTGCCGGCTGGCTTTATTATGTTGCCGGCAACACACAGGACCAGATCGCTTCGACGCTTGGCATCTCGCGGCAAACGGCGCAGCGGCTGGTATCGCTGGCGGTGTCGGAGGGCTTGATCAAGGTTCGCGTCGACCATCCGATCGCCAACTGCCTCGATCTGGCGGCACGGCTGAGATCGCGCTTTGCGCTCGATCTGGTCGAAGTGGTGCCGAGCGACCCCAACTCGTCCTCGACCACGATCGGCATCGCCGAGGCGGCTGCCGCCGAGATCGAGCGACGGTTGCGTTCACCGACGCCGATCGTCATGGCGATCGGCACCGGGCGCACGCTGAAGGCGGCGATCGAGCAGCTGCCGCCGATGGAATGCCCGCAACACAAGGTGGTGTCGTTGACCGGCAACATCTCGCCGGACGGTTCGGCCGCCTTCTACAATGTCATCTTCACCATGGCCGACAGGGTCAAGGCACGCTCCTTCCCGATGC
>NZ_RZQE01000950.1:0-941 GCF_004022955.1 Mesorhizobium sp. M7A.F.Ca.US.002.01.1.1
CTGCGGATCCTGGCCATTGTCGCGGAAGGCAGCGGCCTGTCGCTAAGCGAAATATCGGCGCAGAGCGGGCTTGCCGCCTCCACCGCCTACCGCATGCTGACGACGCTGCAAAACCACGGAATGGTCGAATTCGACACATCAGACCAGTTGTGGTCGATCGGCGTCGAGACCTACCGTATGGGCGCGGCCTTCCTGCGCCGCCGCAAGCTGGTCGACCGCGCGCGTGTCGTCATGCAGGAGCTGATGGAGAGAACCGGCGAGACCGCCAATCTCGGCGTCGCCGAGGACGATTGCGCGGTCTTCGTCAGCCAGGTCGAGACGCATCAGGCGATCCGCGCCTTCTTCCGGCCGGGCACGCGCAGCCCCTTCCATGCGTCGGGCATCGGCAAGGCGGTGCTGGCGCATCTCGAGCCGGAGCGCGTCGGAACCATGCTGCGCAAGGCAGGCCTGCAGCGCTTCACCGACAGGACGCTGTCCGACATTTCGGCGCTTGCCCACGATCTGGCGCGGATCAAGCTGCGCGGCTGGTCGGTCGACGACGAGGAGCGGCACCCCGGCATGCGTTGCGTGGCAGCCGCCATCTTCAACGAATTCGGCGAGCCGATCGGCGGCGTTTCGGTGTCAGGGCCGACGGTGCGGGTGACGCCGGAGCGGCTGGCCGAGATCGGCCCGCTGGTGCGCGATGCGGCAGCCGAGGTGACCAGGATGATCGGTGGCGTGCGAGCCGACTGATCAGCCCGCCCCGGGCAGCGCGCTCCTGGTCGCGATATCAAAGAAATCGAGAAGGATGGCCATGCCGACGCCGCAGGCGGTGAATATCAGGCCGGCCATGAAGATGCGGTTGGCGCGTTCAGAGATGCGCCGCTGCAGGCATTTCGTGTGGAGCAGCAGCGAGAGCGCCCGCATCTGCAAGGCAATGCCGGCCAGGATCGGCAGGACGG
>NZ_RZQE01000951.1:0-927 GCF_004022955.1 Mesorhizobium sp. M7A.F.Ca.US.002.01.1.1
AGCGGTGCCGGAATCGACCACCGCGTCGGCCGGCTTGGTGAAGAAGAAGGGCGGATCACGCTCGTCATTGCCGAATTCGCGGGCATGCGCCGCGTAGTTGCGGCCGACGCAGTAGATACGGCGCACCGCAAAACGATCGGACGAGCCGGCAACGGCCACCGATGCGGTTGCGGGCAGGGGAAGGACGAATTCTGTCATCAAGGGTCTCTGCTTGGTTGCCGGAACATTCGACCGATTTGGGGGCCTGGACAAGGCGATTTGGTCGAGAAAGTGCCGGCGGCACTTTCCGCCGGAGATGGCGATATACTATTTGGCAATAATCTGGCCATGGTGGAGAGGTTATTCTAATCGCTCACGAACTGAAATGAACCCCATGACCGCAACCCACGATCGCGCCCGGTTTCTGATCATCGACGACCATCCGCTGTTTCGTGAGGCGCTGCACAGCGCCGTGCAGATGGCCTATCCGGAAGTCGACACGGTGGAGGCGCGCTCGATCACCGAGGCGCTCGATCTTCTGGCCGATGCCAAGCCGTTCGACCTCGCGCTTCTCGACCTCTCGATGCCCGACGTGCACGGTTTTGACGGCCTGCTGCAACTCCGGACCCGCTATCCGCGCCTGCCCGTGGTGATCGTCTCTGGTTACGAGGAGCCGAAGATCATTTCCGAAGCGCTGTCCTATGGCGCTGCCGGCTTCATCCCGAAATCGGCGCGCAAGAGCGACCTCGCCGCAGCCATCCGCTCGGTGATGGAAGGCGCGATCTATGTGCCGGAGACCTATGAAGGCCGGCCGCCGGACGCCGACAGCGCCGACCGCGCCGACATGGTGCAGCGCCTGTCGACGCTAACGCCGCAGCAACTGCGCGTGCTGCAGATGCTGCGCCAGGGCCTGCTCAACAAGCAGATCGCCTACGAGCTGCAGGTGGG
>NZ_RZQE01000952.1:0-920 GCF_004022955.1 Mesorhizobium sp. M7A.F.Ca.US.002.01.1.1
ACCGTATCTTTCGCAAGACGGGAACGAATCAACAAAGCCAGCTTGTTGCGCTTTTGAAATCGGCACATCCATTCCAGCAATGAGCTATCGGATCTAGGCGATTGCGCGTGATGTCCGACTTGCACGGGCTTTCCGCAAGCGCGATCGCGGCCCCGACTCCGAGTCATTTTAGCATCATATGGTGACTAGGCGGCTCGCACTCTTCCCGGCAATGTTCTGCATTGGAGTTGACCGGTGTGGTTCCCGGATGGGCCCGGACCTCTTCCACCGAAATATGGCCAAAGAGGCGTTCATGAAGACGGCGATCTATTTCATCGGAGTGGCGGCGGCCGCGGCCGTGGCGATCGTGGGCTTTCCGCAATTCATAGCGACAGCGAAGACAACCTATGATCGCTGCCCAGGCACCCTGGAGCATGGAAGGTGCGGAGGTTCACGCTTTTTTGTGCTCGTCACGGATTCGGGAAAACACAAAAAGCTCCGTTCCTCCTCCAGCTCGTCTGGACACTCGAGCTCAGGCATATGGGGTACCTCCGGACAGAGCCCACGCTCTTCCGGGCAGGGCGGCAACACCAGTGGCGGCACGTCGGGCGGTACGTCCGGCGGCACATCGGGCACTTCCGGACAGAGTTCCGGTACGTCAGGCAACACCAGTGGCGGCACATCGGGCGGCACGTCGGGCACTTCCGGACAGAGTTCCGGTACGTCCGGCAACACCAGTGGTGGTACGTCCGGCGGCACCAGCGGTGGTACGTCCGGCAACACCAGTGGTGGCACGTCCGGCAACACCAGCGGTGGTACGTCCGGCAACACCAGCGGTGGCACGTCCGGCAACACCAGCGGTGGCACGTCCGGCAACACCAGTGGTGGCACGTCCGGCAACACCAGCGGTGGTACGTCCGGCAACACCAGCGGTGGTACGT
>NZ_RZQE01000953.1:0-917 GCF_004022955.1 Mesorhizobium sp. M7A.F.Ca.US.002.01.1.1
CCAGATTGACGACGGTGACGTCCTTCGTCGATATGCCGTTCTTGTTCAGCACCCAGGCGAGCATGAAATAGGGCGACGTGCCCGGCGCCGATGACGCGACGTTCTTGCCCTTGAGATCGGCGACGGTCTTGATGTTGTTGCGGGCGACGATGCCGTCGGCGCCGTAGGATTTGTCGAGCTGGAAGATCTGCTTGGTGGTGACGCCGCTGGCGTTCCACACCAGCCAGGTCTCCACCGTGGTGGCCGCGCATTGCAGGTCGCCGCTGGCGATGGCGAGCGGCCGGCTCGCTTGCGGCACCTTTTTCAAGGTCACGTCGAGTCCGTGTTTCTCGAAGATGCCCGCCTGCTTCGCAAGCGTCAGCGGCGCGAAGCCTGTCCAGCCGCTGATGCCGATAGTGACCGAGGTGGCAGCCATCGCCGGTGCGGACAGGCCGGCGGCAAGTGTCAGAGTTGCGGTAAGAACGGCGATCCTGTTCATGTCGGTTCCCCTTTTGTTTTTGCTGGGGAATTGTCTCACAGACGCCAATCGGCTTGTCAATGAACAGCTTGGTGAGGCAACCGGCAGGCCCGGCTCTGCTGTCGGCCAATGGCTACCACCGCCAGAAATCCATCGTGGCTAATCCAAAATGGCCTCAATAATCGTCGCAGGTGCACTCCGCCGACGATATACGGTCATTCCAGTCGCTGCCGCCGAAATCGCGGATCCGGCGCCGGATCTCGATCGAGCGGCCACCCATCCGGGAGTCCTCATAGGCAATGAGTGCGCAACCCCGGCGCACAATCACCGACGACACACGGTCGTTCCAGAACTGGCCGCCGCGAAAGTTCACGGAATCGTCGGGGCCCATACCGATGGACCGACCGCGAAAATTCGCGTGCTCGAACATCATGCAGGCGGGCTCATCATTGTATTGGGC
>NZ_RZQE01000954.1:0-915 GCF_004022955.1 Mesorhizobium sp. M7A.F.Ca.US.002.01.1.1
GTCAGCGGCTGCGGCGTCTCGAGGATGGAGTAGCTGACCAGGTAATTCTGATCGGAGAAGTCGAGCAGCTTTTCGCGCAGGCGGGTGCCGCTGGCGAGCTGGAAATTGCGCACGCAGCCGATCGTGGTGGCATCCTTGCCGTCTTCAATGTGGCTTTCCACCATGCGCGGATGCCAGTCCGGCAGCCCGTTGAAGTCGCGTATGCGCGCCCAGACCTTTTCGACCGGCGCGTCGATGACGCTGGAGATGGTGACTTTGGCCATTCAAAATGTTCCCTTGCAAAAGCGATCCGGTGCAAGGGTAGGGCGGCCATTTCAGCGACGCTTATCAATGCGTCTTGAGCGCCTATCAAGGAGTCTGAAAAAGGGCGGGGAGTCTGAAAAAGGGCGGCTGGCTCAGGCGATCGCCCGCGCGGCCTCGCGGTAGAGCGTCGGCGGCACGCCGACATGGTCGCGGAAAAAGCGCGAGAAATTGCCTTGCGTGGTGAAGCCGAGATTGCAGGCGACGGAGATCAGCGGTTCCTGCGACCATTGCAGCTGCCGCACCGCTTCCTCCATGCGCAGCGTGTTCCAGTAGACATTGGGCGTCAGATTGGTCTGTTCCTTGAACAAAGCGAAGAAATGCGGTCGCGACAGGCCGACGCTGCGCGCCACGTCGTCGAAGCAGATGCGCTCGCAGACATTGGCTCTCATCAACTGGATTGCCTTGCGGACACGAAAATCCTGCATGGTGTTGATGCGGACACGGGCCTCCTGCGGCGCCGAGGCGTCGGCGGCGTCGAGCACGCTATCGATGAAACGCTCGATCTCGTAGTTGGCGATATCGTCGACGCTCTCATTGTCGCTGAGGTGGTCGAGCAGATTGGCGGCGGCCTGATGCAGCCACGGTTCCAGCGTGATCGCGGCTTGTGAAAAC
>NZ_RZQE01000955.1:0-913 GCF_004022955.1 Mesorhizobium sp. M7A.F.Ca.US.002.01.1.1
ATTCCGGATAGGTCAGGAAGGTCGATTCCTCCGGCCGCTGGTAGCCGGGGATCTCGGCGCGGACCTTGTCGGCCAGCGCCTTGGGCGGCGCGCCGTCGGCAATGCCGGGCAGCGGCGTCTTGTCGAGCGACGACGTCGTCAGGAAGCCGTAGCTCAGCCCGGCGATCGGGATGAGGATGACGACGACGATCAGCCAGAGGATCGTCTTGATGATGCGCTTCAGCCAGCGGAACAGGAACATGCCTGGTCAGGCCGTGGCGAAGTGGTCGTGTACGCGCCTGGCCAGCCGGAAGCCGACATAGACGGCGAAGCCGCCAATGACGATGTGCGGCAGGTTGGCGAAGAAGCGGGCCGGGAATTCGATATCGTTGAGAGAGCGGAAGCCGTTGATGAAGATACCGGCGTCGAGGCAGCCGGAACCGGTGACCAGCCCGAGCACGCCGTCGAACAGGTAGACCGAGCCGAACAGCTTGAAATAGAACACTGCCTGGCGGTGGGAGATGAAGGCGGCGGCCAGCGCCCAGACGCCGGAGAAGGCGTGCAGCAGGTCGTCATACCATTGCAGCGAGAAAAGGCCGAACAGATTGCCGTTGGCATCGTTGAACGCCGGTATGTAGCCGATGGCGACGACGCCGAAGAACAGGAAAGCATAGGCAACGGCAAGCTTCTGGATGAGCGTCATGAAGTATCCCCCTTCTACGAGCCCATTTGTAAACGCTACTCTGCCGGCCGCCTGACGCGGTTTTCTGCGCTTCCGATGCTCACGGACTCAAAGGTCCGCTACGCTTCGGTTCTCGAAAACCACGCCATCCGACTCGGCAGAGCGCGTTTTCAAACGGGCTCTGACCAGGCGATACTAACCGATTTTAGCGCGTGGAGAAGCGGCGCTCGCAAGATCGCCGCCAAAGGGCTG
>NZ_RZQE01000956.1:0-912 GCF_004022955.1 Mesorhizobium sp. M7A.F.Ca.US.002.01.1.1
GTTTCCAGGGCTTTTCCTTCGGTCTCGCCGACGAGCAGTCGGCCGAACCCACGGTCACCCCCCTCGCCGATCTGCCGGTGGTTGGCGATGACGGCAAGGTGACCTTCCCGGTCTCCGTCGACCAACTGCCCTCGACCACCAAGCTGGTCGACGCCAAGGTGACGGTCAGGATGCGTGAAACCGGCGGCCGCGCCATCGAGCGCTCGCTCAACATCGGCATCCGCCCGCAGGGCCATATGATCGGCATTCGTCCGGATTTCGCCGACAATGAAGTGCCGCAGGGCGGCACGGCCAAGTTCAGCCTGATCGCCGTCGATCCCGACGGCAAGCGTGAGGCGCTGAAAGGCGCGCAATGGACGCTGGTCAAGGTCGAACGCAATTACCAGTGGTACCGCTCCAACAATTCGTGGAATTACGAGCCGGTTACCTTCACCAAGTCGATCGCCAACGGCCAGGTCGACCTCAACGCCGACGGCGACGCAACGGTCTCCGTGCCGGTCGATTGGGGTCAGTACAGGCTCGAGGTTGAAACCGCCGATCCCGAAGGACCGGCGACCAGCTACGAGTTCGACGCCGGCTGGTATGTCTCCTCGACCACCACCGAAACGCCTGACGGCCTCGAAATCGCCCTCGACAAGGACAATTATGCCGCCGGCGAAGTGGCCAAGCTGAAAATCTCGCCGCATTTTGCCGGCGAACTCTTGATCAACATCGGCTCCGACAAGCTGTTGAAGACCATCACGGCGTCAGTGCCGGCCGGCGGCAGCACCGTCGACATTCCGGTCGGCGACGACTGGGGCGCCGGCGCCTATGTCACCGCAACCCTGTTCCGGCCGGGCGATGCGCAGGAGACGCGCATGCCGGCCCGCGCCATCGGCGTGAAATGGCTGAAGGTCGATCCGGGTTCGAAGA
>NZ_RZQE01000957.1:0-909 GCF_004022955.1 Mesorhizobium sp. M7A.F.Ca.US.002.01.1.1
CCGGCGCCCAGACCTGGCACAGCACGCGCGCCAACTGAACGCGCTGTTGCTCCCCGCCGGAAAGCTCCTGGTAGAAACGGCCGGCAAAGCCGTCGAGATCGACACGCGCCAGCGCCCGTTCCGGCAGCCGCGCATCCTCGCCCGGCAAGGCGCCCGAACGGCCGCCGACAAGACCAAGCTTGACCACTTCCCGCACGGTGAACGGGAACGACAGCGTCGTCGCCTGCGGCAGCACCGCGCGATGGACGGCTGCCTCGGCCGGCTTCATCGGCGAGAGATCTCGGCCGTTGAGGGCAACGCGGCCGGTATAGGCGAGCTCGCCGGAGAGCGCTTTGAGGAAGGTCGTCTTGCCCGAACCATTGGGGCCGACGATGGCGGCGATCTCGCCGGGCCGCGCGTGGAAATCGACACCACTGACGATAGGCTTGCCGGCGATATCAACCGAAACATCCTTTGCCTCGATCATCAAGCCTCACAAATCAACCACGCCGCGCTTGCGCAGCAGGATCCAAAGGAAGAACGGCGCGCCCGCTACCGCGGTGACGATGCCTATCGGCAGTTCGGCCGGCGCAACGATAGTGCGTGCGACCGCATCGGCCAGAAGCAGCAGCGAGGCGCCGAGCAGCGCCGACGCCGGCAGCAGATAGCGATTGTCCGGACCAATCAGCAGGCGCAGCAGATGCGGCACCACGATGCCGACGAAGCCGATGCCGCCGCTGACGGCGACGGATGCGCCGACCGCGGCGGAGACGCCGACGATGGCCGTGTATTTCAGCCGCTGCACCGGAATGCCGAGATGGCCGGCGGTCGCCTCGCCAAGCGCCAGCGCGTTGAGGCCGCGTGCCAGGAACGGCATCGCCGCCAGCGCCAGGACGATGATCGGCCCTACCGACGCGATCTTCGCCCAGG
>NZ_RZQE01000958.1:0-905 GCF_004022955.1 Mesorhizobium sp. M7A.F.Ca.US.002.01.1.1
GCGCAAAGCGCTGCCGGGCAGGCGGCCCGGCTGCTGCAGGGCAGAACATCCATCGACATCGTCGGCGCCGGTGTCGGCTTCGCCAATGCCGGCGAGGCGGCGATGCTGATACGCGAGGCGGTGCGGGTGCCGGCATCGGGATGGGACACGCTGAACTATCTGCACGGGCCGATGGAATCGCAGGATGCGGCGACCGGACTGATCGCCATCGGCGACGGTCGCGAGGTGAAGATCGCGCAGGATCTTGCGGCGCTGGGCTGCCCCTCGGTGCTGGTGACGCGGCGCAGCGATGTCGCTCCAGCCGACAGGCTGGTGGTGATCTCGATTCCCGCGCTCGGCAACGCCATCGCTGATGCCATACTGGAGATCATCGCCATCCAGCTCATTGTCGGCGACATGCAGGACGCGGCCGGCCTCACCGACATCGTGTTCCGCTACCGCCAGACCGATACCAAGCTGAAGCCGTGGTCGCCGACCGAAGTCTGACGTCCTTGTCCGGACATCGCGGAAATTGCCAAACCGGTCAGCAATGAGGCATTGAGGACAGGATATGGCTTTCGAGTCGGGGCAGCGAATGCGCTTTCGCCGACCGGAGACAGGATTTCAGGCAAAGGTCGAACGGCTGAGATGGCGGCTGCGGAAATCCCCAATCTGACCGACAGCGCCCGGGCGGTGCTGCGCCTGCTTGCCTCGCACGGGCCGGTGACGCGGCCAAAGCTCGGCGCCATGCTCGACCTGTCGAAGCCTACCATGTCGGCGGCGGTGTCGGAGCTGAGCGCGCTCGGCCTCGTCGCCTCGCGTGGGATTGAGCGCGGCGCCATTGGCCGCACGGCGACGATCTACGGCATCGGTCCAGGTGCCGGCTACGCGATCGGCATCGATGTCGGCGCCGCCCAGGTGCGCGC
>NZ_RZQE01000959.1:0-904 GCF_004022955.1 Mesorhizobium sp. M7A.F.Ca.US.002.01.1.1
CTCTATGACCGCCCGCGGACCAATACTCTGACCGGCCGCGCCACCGTGCCGGACTATCGCGCCGTGATCCGGGCGGTGACACGCCGCGACAACGCGCGCACCGTCATCGATGGCATGACGGCCGCCAACGATCTTGGGCTTACGACGGCCGTACCCGCGCGGATCGAGGTACTGGTCGATGCGAGATTGAAGCCGATCAAACTCGGCAGCCAGGAAATCTATTTCAAGTATGCGGCGCCGAGCCGCCTTTATTGGGCGGATCGACCGGGAATGCGGGTCGTCCAAGCCCTGCATTGGATGCAGGATATGCTGACCCAAGACAGCGAGCGCAAGCGGATCGAGACTGCTTTGCGCCGCCTGCTTTCCGACCCCAAGCACGGCCAGGCGATCCGCGAGGATCTGCGCGCCGGTCTTTCAGCCGTCCCGATCTGGATGCAGGAGTTCCTCCGCCAACTCCTCAACACAACAGCTGGGCCGGAGGGCAAGCCATGACGACCGCCGCCTACCGTCAGATTATTGCCGCACCGCCGCGTGATCGGCTCGATCTATTCCTCGCCACGGCCAACCGCATCGGCGCGCCGGTCGGGAATGTCGAAAAGGACTTCTGGGTCTGCTGGACCCTCAACGCGCTTTATCACGAACGGCCGGCAGGAGAACCGCGGCTGCTCTTCAAGGGCGGCACGTCGCTGTCGAAGGGCTACGACCTCATCAAGCGCTTCTCCGAGGATATCGACGTCACCGTGTTCCGCGATGACCTCGAGGAGCCTGCGTCGGTCGAAGAGCTGGAGGCATTGTCGAACAAGAAGCGCCGCGCCAAACTGGACGCGATCCGAGATGCCTGTCGCGCCTATATCACCGGCCCGCTCAATGCGTTCCTCGCCGCCCAGTTGACAGAGGTCACCAA